>CACWJV010000247.1 GCA_902761265.1 Oscillospiraceae bacterium
TAGCGACGCGGCGTTTTATGCGCGTTTCGGTGATCATTTTCCAACGGAGATGTTCACCGCGGCAAAGGCGTTCGAACGCCACGGTCTTTTGACGGCTGACGGTGACACGATCGCACTGACGAAGAACGGCTTTCTGGTGTCGAACGGTGTGATCGGCAAGCTGCTGGAATCGTTATAAACAACCATCCCGGGAGACCACAAAGGGTCGCCCCTGCGCGACAGATTCCGAACAGCACTTTTTCTTTGACGTATTCTTCATTCTTTTCCCTCGGCCCTTGGCCCTTGGCCTTCGGCCCTAAATTTTTGGAGGCGAACACTACCCATGAAACCCTACGGACTCGTCCTTGCAGGCGGCGGCGCGAAAGGCGCCTATCAGCTCGGCGCGTGGAAAGCCATGCGCGAGATCGGCGTCACGTTCAACGCAGTGGCCGGCGTTTCGATCGGCTCGATCAACGGCGCGCTGGTGGTGCAGGACGACTTTTTGACCGCCGAACACCTTTGGAACGAGATTGCACTCGACAAAGGCATCAATATCGAAGCACCCCTCCCCGACCCTGACAATCTGTTCAGCAGCAAAAACTGGGGCGTGCTGTTTCGCGAATTTCTCAAAAACCGCGGATTTGACGCGTCGCCCGTAAAAACGCTGCTTGCGCCGTATATCGACGAAGAAAAGATCCGCGCCGCCGGTGTGCCGCTCGGCATTGTGACGGTGCAGCTTTCCAAAAACAGCCCCACCGGACTGGAGCTGTTTTTGGACGATATTCCCGACGGGCAACTGCTCGATTATCTGCTTGCGTCGTCCAATATTCCGCTGGCCAACAACATCGGCCCGCAGGACGAAAAATACTTGGACGGCGGCATCTATGACAACACGCCGGTCAGCATGCTGCGCCGCAGCGGCTACAACCGGATCATCGTGCTCGATATTGCCACGATCAAAGGTGTGAATTACAACCTCGATTTTCAAAACTGCGAGGTCGTTTATATCCGGCCGCACGACATCGACGAGTTGGGCGCGTCGTTTGATTTCAGCAGCGAGATGAACGAAAAGCGCAAGCAGCTCGGCTATCTTGACGCGAAAAAGGCGTTTTCCTATCTGCTCGGCAAGATCTACTATTTCGAGCCAGACGCCTTCCGCGCGCTGGTGAAGCAGTACGGCTTTCGCACTGTGGAGCAGCTTGAGGAGCTGGCGAACGAGCTCAAAGTGGAACGCATCCGGGTCTATGACGACACAACCTTTTTGCAATTGCTGCGTGCAGCGTATGCAGCGCGCAAAGAGCAGCTTTCGCAGCAAAACGAACAGATGAACGACAAAGAGCCGAACGGCGCTTACGAAAAGGAATGGCGCAACTCGTTTTTGCGCCGGTTTGTCCAGCGGCGCAGCGACAGCGACTACCGCGACGCGATCGCCGTTCTGGACGGTCTTGCAAGCTGACAAAGGAGACGCCATGACCCAGACAGAACGAAGACAGTTTCTGATCCGCGCTTTGCTTCGCGAACAGCCGCGGTACCGGTCGGTGGAGATTCCCGCCGACGAAAAGGGACAGCGCGATCTGCTGCGTGCGCTGATGAATGTGCGCCGACCGGCGCCCGTCAGCGACGAATACCGCGCCGTTGAGCGCGCCTATCTCCGGGAAGCGGCCGCCGAAAAAGGGATCGTTTCGCTTTCCGATCTTTCGCCGGTTGACGGGGATCTGTATCTTTGGCAGGGCGACATCACGCGGCTGGCGGTCGACGCGATTGTCAACGCCGCCAACAGCGCGCTGCTCGGCTGTTTTCAGCCGCTGCACTACTGCATTGACAACGCGATCCACACGTTTGCCGGGCTCGATCTGCGCAACTGCTGCAACGAGATGATGCGTTTGCAGGGTCACCCCGAGCCCGCCGGACAGGCGAAGATCACGCCGGGTTTTAATCTGCCGTGCAAATATATTTTGCACACCGTCGGCCCGATCGTCGACGGGCGGCTGACGCGGGCGCACTGCGATTTGCTCGCGTCGTGCTACCGCGCGTGCCTGACCCTCGCCGAAGAAAACGAGTGCGAAAGCATCGCGTTTTGCTGTATCTCCACCGGTGTGTTCGGCTTTCCGCAGCAGGAAGCCGCCGAGATCGCCGTGCAAACGGTCAAGGAATATAAACAGGCGCACCGAAGCGGAATCAACGTGATCTTCAACGTGTTCAAGGGGGAAGATTATGCCATCTATCAAGCACTGCTCTGACCGGATCGACCGTCTGCGCGACGCGCTGCAAACGTGCGACTGTGTGATCGTCGGCGCCGGCGCCGGGCTTTCTGCCGCGGCCGGCTATACCTACGGCGGCGAACGGTTCCGCCAGTATTTTTCCGATTTTCAAAAGAAGTACGGCTTTGACAATATGTACGCCGGCGGGTTTACGCGCTTTGCGTCGCCGGAGGAGGAATGGGCCTATTGGAGCCGGAATATCTATATCAACCGCTATCTCCCGCCGCCGAAGCCGCTGTATGAGATGCTGTTGCGGCTGGTAAGGGACAAGGATTATTTTGTGTTGACCACAAACGTCGACCATTGCTTTCAGCGCGCCGGGTTCGATAAAAAACGGTTGTTCTATACCCAGGGCGACTACGGGCTGTGGCAGTGCAGTGTGCCGTGTCACGACAAGACCTATGACAACGAGTCGACCGTCCGCAAAATGATGGAGACCCAGTCGCACATGCGCGTGCCGACCGAGCTGGTGCCCTACTGTCCGGTTTGCGGCAAACCGATGTGCATGAATTTGCGCGCGGACGACACGTTTGTGGAGGACGCG
>CACWJV010000248.1 GCA_902761265.1 Oscillospiraceae bacterium
CTTATCAAGGCCTATTGCGACAAATCGCCCCTCGGCGCGATTATGCAGATCAGGGAGGACGCCGACGTTGTGATCGAAACGACGGCCGGGCGCTGTCTGTTGTTCAACACGTCCATCGTGACGCCGAAAGCGATGAAGGACACCCAGGGCGTTGCCTGCTTCACATTGAAAAAGAGCAACGCTATCACAAAGGCGCGGCTGTATGCGGAGGGCGAATTTGTCAAACCGGCGCGTTACCGCACCAAAACGCTGCCCTCCACCGGTGCGCTTTTGAGTACCGAGGACATTGCAAAAAAGACGAACCTGACGCTCGACGGCTTCGATGCGTAACACTTGAGACCTCTACGGAGGTCTCTTTTTTCTATATCGGTCAAATTCGCGGGAAAGATCGCTCATGAGGCAAAAAAACCTTGACGGCAGGCAAATCACATGCTAAAATAAAAATGAACAAACAATGAATAAAGGGGCGAGATTCATGCTGAAACGCATTTGTGCATTTTTCCTGTCTGTTTTGATGTGGCTGATGCCGTGGCTGCATTTGCCGCAGCAGCCGGTCGAGGAAGACCCGAAACTGAAATATACCAACGTGTTCGTCCACGGGCTCGGCGGCTGGGGCGAAGAAGCGCCGTATTATGATATTATGCCGTATTGGGGGATGTTCGGCGGCGATCTGATGAAGTATCTCAACGGTGAAGGGTACCCTTGTGTATCAGCAGATGTCACCCCCGGCGCCGGGTGCTGGGACCGTGCGTGTGAATTGTATGCGCAGCTCACCGGCACGCGGGTCGATTACGGTGCAGCCCACGCCGCACGCTGCCACCATGCGCGTTACGGCAAAAACTATAAACTGAAGCCGATCATGACAAACTTCGATCAAGACCATCCGATCAACCTATTCGGTCATTCCTTCGGCGGCGCCACGATCCTTCAATTCCTGCAATTGATGCACGCCGGCAGCGAAGCGGAAAGAGCGGCGACGACCGACGGCAGCCTGTCCGATCTGTTCAAGGGCGGCAAAGGGGATTGGATCCACGCTCTGGTACGTGACGATATCAATGTCGACCCGTATGCGACAGCGGAGGAAAAGCAGGTCGTGTTCATCCTCACCAACGGTACCGCCGCGCCGCGCGACGGCCGAATCAAAGAGGACAGCGCCGAATACGATATGTACGTCGACAACGCCTTGGCGCTTTGCCGCAGCTTTGAAACGCTGGATCACGTCTATTATTTTTCGCTGCCGTGCCAGTTTGTCACACAGAATGCAGACGGCACCTATTCGCCGCGGGAAAAAGAAATGGAGCCGCTCTTCCGCGCCGCATCTCGCCGGATCGGGCGCTACACCGGCGTCACCCCGAACGGCTATGTGATCGACGAAAGCTGGCAGATGAATGACGGCTTAGTCAACACCAAATCCGCGCTGGCGCCGCTTAACGCGCCGAAAAAGGATCTTGACCGCAACAACATCGAACCGGGCGTTTGGCAGGTGATGCCGACGATCGAAGGCGACCACATGTATCTGATGGGCGGTTTGCTCAAAAACCATCCCGTGCGTGATATCTATCTCGATCTGCTGCAGCTTGTGTACGCAAAAGACTAAACGATTTACCTGAAATAAAAAAGTGATCCTCGTCGCCCTGCGATGAGGATTTTTTCATTGACGAATGACATTTTTCATTTTTCGTGCTATACTGTTTTAAATTCCAAGCATTCTATTTTGTCAGGAGGAATTCTTATGTCATTACTCAACCGTCCCGCAAACATGGAACGCATCACAACGCCGGCGCTTGCCAACGCGTTTATCGACGAACAGATTGCCGACATGCGCGCACAGATCGGCGACAAAAAAGTGCTGCTCGCGCTGTCCGGCGGTGTGGATTCGTCGGTTGTTGCTGCGCTTTTGATCAAAGCGATCGGACAAAACCTTGTCTGCGTCCATGTCAACCACGGTCTGCTGCGCAAGGGAGAGCCAGAACAGGTGATCAAAGTCTTCCGCGAAGAACTCGGCGCGAACCTCGTCTATGTGGATGCGACCGACCGTTTCCTCGACAAACTCGCCGGTGTGGAAGACCCGGAAACCAAACGCAAGATCATCGGCGGTGAGTTCATCGAAGTGTTTGCCGAAGAAGCCCGAAAGCTCGACGGCATCGAATTCCTTGCCCAAGGCACCATTTGGCCGGACATTTTAGAAAGCGAAGCCGGTATCAAGGCACACCACAACGCCGGCGGTCTGCCGGACGACCTGCAGTTTGAGCTGGTTGAACCGGTCCGCATCCTGTTTAAGGATGAAGTGCGCGTAGTCGGCAAAGCGCTCGGTCTGCCCGACAATATGGTTTACCGTCAGCCGTTCCCGGGTCCGGGTCTCGGTGTGCGCTGCGTCGGCGCGATCACCCGCGGCAGATTGGAAGCTGTGCGCGAATCCGACGCGATTTTGCGTGAAGAATTCGCCAAAAACGGTCTGGAAGGCAAGGTTTGGCAGTACTTCACTGTTGTGCCCGATTTCAAATCCACCGGCGTCAAAGACGGCAAACGTACCTTTAGCTGGCCGTGTGTCATCCGCGCCATCAACACCACCGACGTGATGGAAGTCACCACAGAGCACCTGCCGCCCGAACTGATCGACCATCTTGTCAAGCGCATCACAAGCGAAGTGGAAGGCATCAACCGTGTGTTGATCGACTACACGCCGAAGCCGCCTGCCACGGTGGAGTGGGAATAATCCATAACATACAGCATTCAACGGAAGATAGTACCCACTATCTTCCGTTTCAGCAAGGAGCGATTGTATGAAAACAATATTGTTTCAGGGTGATTCCATCACCGATTGTTATCGTGATCGAAATGACGATGAAAACCTCGGCAACGGTTATCCGCGTCTGCTGGAGGCGGATCTCGGGTTTCGTTTTCCGGGACAGTACCGCTTTTTCAACCGCGGCAACAGCGGCAACCGGATTGCCGATCTGTATGCGCGGATCGTCCGTGATATGATCAACCTGCAGCCGGATTATCTGAGCATCCTGATCGGCATCAACGACGTCTGGCGCGGGATCGATTCCAATTACGCCACCGGCGGCAAGCGTTTTGAAAAGCTGTACCATCTGCTTGCAGAGGATCTGCGGGAATCCTTGCCGGATTGCAAGCTGATGCTGCTCGAACCGTTTGTGCTGGAAGGTACCGCCACCGTCGATCGTGAAGACCGTCCGGACAGTCTGCAGCGGTTTCGTACCGAAGTTGCGGAACTGTCGCAGATTACGCGCAGTGTTGCCGAGGCACACGGCGCTGTGTTTGTGCCGTTGCAGCAGGCGTTTAACGATGCGCTGGAGTTTGCGCCGGCTGACTACTGGCTGATTGACGGTGTGCATCCGACAGCCACAGGCCATGCGCTGATTGCACGTGAATGGCTCAAAGCGTTTCGCACGCTTGACTAAAAGGGGATTGTGAACCATGGACGACCAATTTTCACGCACCCGTCTGCTGCTTGGCGACGACGGAATCAAAAAGCTGCAAAAAGCCCGTGTGGCCGTGTTCGGCGTCGGCGGCGTCGGCGGCTATGTGGTGGAGGCGCTGGCGCGTGCCGGCGTCGGTGCGCTCGATCTGATTGATAACGACACAGTCGCACGCAGCAACCTCAACCGCCAGATCATTGCGACGCATGACACGATCGGTAAACCGAAGGTTGACGTGGCGGCCGACCGTGTACATGCGATCAACCCGGCCTGCACGGTGCGCGTTTTTCGCACGTTTTATCTGCCGGAGACGAAAGATCAGTTTGACTTTACGCAGTACGACTATGTGGTCGACGCGATCGACACCGTCAGCGGCAAGATTGCCCTTGTGCTGCAGGCGAAGGAAGCCGGTGTGCCGATTATCTGTGCGATGGGTGCGGGCAACAAACTGGATCCGTCCATGTTCGAAGTCGCCGATCTTTACAAAACCAGCGTCTGTCCGCTTGCGCGCGTCATGCGTACCGAGTGCCGCAAGCGCGGGATCCGGCATCTTAAGGTCGTCTATTCGAAAGAGCCGCCGGTTACACCTGCGGCACCGGCGGAGAACGCAGCACCCGGCAAACGCAGCGTGCCCGGCTCCGTGTCGTTTGTCCCAGCGGCGGCAGGACTGATCCTTGCCGGAGAGGTTGTCCGCGACCTTGTCGGACTGTCCCGGAAACAGGGCTGACGAAAGCGAAAAAAGTTTGAAAATAGGCTTGACAAACGGGCGGAACCGTGATAATATATCTGCACAACAAAGAAGAGCAGCTATGCGTCTCACCTTGCCGAATCTCGTTTTGGCGGGTCAATAAC
>CACWJV010000249.1 GCA_902761265.1 Oscillospiraceae bacterium
TGGTCGGTCAATGTGCCGGAAACCGGTTCGATTCGCACGTCGGTGATGCCGTAATACGACAGCACACGCTGTGCCGCCTGCGCGCCGGTCAGACCGCGGGTGTTTTGCAGTTTCGACATTTTGCCGTAGGTGCCTTTCACGCGAATTTGCGCCCACAGAGACACCAGCATGGCCGGGATCACAAGGATATAATAATAATAGTCGTACCACATAATCGTCACTCCTTACTGTTTCGGTGACTCAAAAATCATATCTTTCACAAGGCCGCTGCCGTTGAGAAACGCGGCGGCATCCATGCGCTTTTTACCGGCAAGCTGGACTTCCAGCAGCTCCACACATCCGCCGTCGCCGCAAGCTATGAGCAACCCGCCTTTTGTTTGAACAACGGTGCCAGGCGCTTTGCTGCTGGATTGCGCGCTCAAACGGGCTTTGTGGATTTTAAGCACCGTCCCGTTCCAATAGGTATAGGCGCCCGGCCAGCTATAGAGGCCGCGGATCTGATTGTGGATCTGCAGCGCCGGTTTGGACCAGTCGATTTCACCGAGCTGTTTGGTCAGCAGACCGACGTTCACCGCCTGGCTGTTGTCTTGCTTAACCGGGTGCAAGGTGCCACCTTCGACCGCTTCGATCGTTTCAAGCATTGCTTCAGCGCCAACACCAGACAGCGTTTCAAACAGTGATTCCGCCGTATCCTCGGGCCCGATCGGCACTTTTTTGACCAGCAAAATGTCGCCGGTGTCCATGCCTTCGTCCATTTGCATAGTGGTGACGCCGGTTTCGCTGTCACCGTTAAGAATCGCCCAATGAATCGGCGACGCACCGCGATAGCGCGGCAGCAGCGACGCATGCACGTTCACGCAGCCGTATTTCGGATATGTCAGAAAATCCGGCGGCAAAATCTTGCCGTAGGCGACGACAATTACAAGATCGGGCTGCAGCTCTTCGAGTATCGCACGCCCTGCACCGTTTCGAAGCGTTGCAGGCTGCAGCACGCGAAGGTCATGCGCAAGCGCTTCGGTTTTGACCGGCGGCGGCGTGAGGATCTGTTTGCGGCCGACGGGTTTATCCGGCTGGCAGATTACGCCGACGACTTCGTGCTTGCTGTCAATCAGCGCCCGCAGACACGGCACGGAAAAATCGGGCGTGCCCATAAATACGATTTTCACGCGTCTTCCTCCTTGCCGTTGATGCGTTCGTTTTGAATCCGGCGCAGTTCCTCCTGGGTCAGCAGCTTTTCCATCCGGTCAATAAACAGATGGCCGTCGAGATGGTCGATCTCGTGGCACAACGCCCTGGCTTTGAGCCCTTCGCCCTCTACAAAGCGCCAGGCGCCGTTGCGGTTTTGCGCACGGACCTTAACATGGTTCGGCCGCTTGACGATCGCCCATTTGTCGGGCAGCGACAAACAGCCCTCCTGTCCTTCCTGTTCGCCGTCATATTCCACAATTTCGGGATTGATCAACTCGATCACGCCGCTGCCGTCGTCCACGTCAATGATCACCGCGCGGCGCAGCAGACCGACCTGAACGGCGGCGAGACCGACGCCGTTGGCTTTCGCCATCGTTTCTCGCATATCGTCAAGAATCGTCCAGAGCTTTTCGTCAAACTTTGTGACCGGACGGCTCGTCTTACGCAGAATAGGATCTTCTTCGGTTCGAATGATTCTGATTGCCATAGTACTTGAACTCCATTAAATCAAATTAAAGTTTCCGGGTTGATATCCGCGGTAAACGTCACATCACGAAACTGCGGCAGCGCCTGAAATCGGCGCAGCAGCAACGCGATCATGGAACGAAACGCGGCGTTGTTCTTGCATTTTATGATGATCCGATAACGGAATTTATTGTTCATGCGTGCAATGCGCGGCGGCATGACCGGCAGCACGATCAGATGCAGTTGCGGAAACTCCGTTTTTGCAGTCTCACGCAGTTCGTCGAGCAGCAGCCTTGCACTTTGCAGCGCTTTGGTTTCGTTTTCACAAATACAGTTCAGTGTGCAGATGTCGCAGTACGGCGGGTAGGTCATCACTTTGCGGATCAAAATCTCGTTTTTGAAAAACGCGTCATAATCCTGCGACTGCGACAAACGGATCACGTCGTTTTCGGGATTGAGCGTTTGGATCACAGCACGCCCCTTTTCCTTGCCGCGGCCGGCGCGTCCGACCACCTGTGTGAGCAGAGCTTCCTTCTTCATGCAGGAAAGCACCCTGGTCTGATCCTCCTTGTGCACCGTACGTGTGATGATCCGTGCGGCATCCTCAAAGAAATTCGCTCCGCTCTTCCGGATCTGAAGGTCTTCATACGTTCCTTCCGAACTGAACTCCACATAATGATCATCCCTGGTGTCGACATGATAGACACTCACAAATCCGCTGGAGAGCGCATACGCGATCTTGCCGAAAGCCGGCTCGTGCCGGTGTGCTTCCTTTCGTTTCCGGGAAGAATGACCGGTCGGAAGTTCGGAACTGTTCTGCTCAATGCGCCGGACCACATATTCTTCAAATTCGATGTTCGGTATGGGTTTGGAAAAATAGTAACCCTGCACCAGATCGCAGCCCATTGCCTTCAGCGCGGTCAGCTGCTCCTCAGTCTCTACTCCCTCTGCGATCACCGGCACGGAAAGATAATCCGCAATATCAATGATCACTTCCAGCATCCGCGTATCCTTACGCTCACTGAAAGCGGTCCGGATAAACTGCATGTCCAGTTTCAGC
>CACWJV010000250.1 GCA_902761265.1 Oscillospiraceae bacterium
ATGTTGCCGAGGTAGTGCTTGACGATGCCGAGCAAAAACGTCGTGGTGTTGGCGCGGCCGTTTTGCGACAGCCCGCCGCCGAAGCACAAATCAAACGAATGGTACTTATAGGTGTGGTTGTCATAGGTCACGCCGTCGAACTTCATTTTTTCCACGGCGTCGAAATCCACAGCGGTGGATTCCATCATCGTTTTGCCGCTCTTGTAGCGGGTCAGCTTGTTTTCGCGGTAGGCGTTGGGGAAACCCGTCAGCGAATCCGTCTGGAAATCATAGAGCGTGTCGCCCTCGTCGTTGACCACACAGGCGGTGTCGGTGATATGCAGATGGCCGGTAAACGCATAGTGGATGCCCCACGAGGCGAGCTGTTCCGCCGCGTCCATATAGTCGTCGAGCACGAACGCATAGGTGATGGACGGCTCCACCTCCATGTGCGGCGCGAGCGAATGATGGATCATCAGAAACGGCGTGTGGCCGTCTTTTTTGCTTTGATCCGCCCAATCGTGGATCCACTGCGCAAGGTCGGGTCCGATGGCGCCGGTGGTCTCTTCGGGTTCCGGCTCGCCGAAGGAATACTTGCACGAATCCACGACGATCAGACGGAAGTCGTCGTCAAGATCCGCCACATACGACAGGCCGCCGGGCTTTTGCTCCTTGTTGGGCGCATAGCGGTACGACGGACCTTTCCAGCCTTTCGGCGCCACAGCGTGGTCATAGCCGAGGTTGCGGTAAACGTCGAAAAACTGTTCATAGGTGATGGGCGGCGTCGGCTCTTTTTTGTTGTTTTTAAACGTGAAGCCGTTCGTCGTGTTGATGTCGTGGTTGCCGTCGATCACGAAGACTTCGGCGCCGCTCTCTTTTTCAAAATCCTCCAGCAGCTTTGCAAGCGTCTGATGCGAAACAAGCTCCGCGTCCTTGGTCAGATCGCCGGGCAGCAGCAGATATTTGACGCCCTGCTTTTTGGCGTTGACCGCTGCGGTTTTGAGCGCCGTGCGGATGATCGTTTCCGATTCGTTGAACATCTTGCCGTCAAGCCGGCAGACATCCAGCCAGTCCTGTGTGCGGTCGCCCTGTTCGCTGTCGGGGAAGATGTGCAGATCGCTCATCGTATAAAACGGCAGCGTGGACTGCACGGTCTGGTCGCCCGTTTTGGCAGCGGAAAAAAGCTGCACCGCGCCGAGCAGCATCAGCACAGAAAGCAGAACGGCCAGCAGTTTCTTCATCTTTTTCATGCAAAGCACCTCCGTGAATCAATCGGGAATATGTTCAGATTATACCACAAACCGCCCGGGAAAAAAAGTCTTTTTCCCCTTTCCGCCCTTTTCGTAAGGATTTGCCGAAACGGCGCCTCTTTTTTTGTGTACCTTCGCCCGGTTCCCCGTTTTTTTGCACAAAAGCATCGGCAAAATCTTCGACAAAATCTACAATAAAAAAAGCGTTCTGTATAGTTCAAACCGGAAATCTATGGTATAATAACCAAGGTTTTTCTCCGAAGGAGGCATACAGAATGCAAAAAGAGAATAAAATGGGCTATATGCCGATCGGTCGGCTGATCCTTTCCATGAGTTTGCCGATGATGCTGTCGATGCTGATGCAGGCGTTGTATAACGTCGTGGACAGCATTTGGGTGTCGCGGATGTGCGAAGAGGCGCTGACCGCCGTGTCACTCGCGTTTCCGATCCAGAATCTGATGATCGGCGTCGCCACAGGTACCGGCGTCGGTATCAACGCGCTGATCTCCCGCGCGCTGGGCGCAAAGCAAAACGAGCGCGCCAACAAGGTTGCCGTCAACGGCATGTTTCTTGCGCTGTGCAGCGCGGTGGTGTTTTTATTGATCGGGCTGTTTGTCACGCCTTTGTTTTTCCAACGGCAGGCGAACCCAACGGAAAGCGATCCGGCGTCGCTGCTGGTCTATCAATACGGCGTGGACTATCTGACAATCGTCGCGGGCCTGTCGCTCGGCGTGTTCGGCCAGGTCACGGTGGAGCGGCTGATGCAGTCCACCGGCAAAACCACACTTTCCATGACGACCCAACTCATGGGCGCCATTATCAACATGATCCTCGACCCGCTTTTGATCCTCGGCATCGGCCCGTTTCCGCGGCTCGAAACCAAGGGCGCCGCCATCGCGACCGTGATCGGTCAGTTCTGTGCGTTTTTGACAGGCCTTGTGCTCAACCATCATTTCAACAAAGAGATCCGTCTGCGCTGGAAGGGCTTTCGTCCCGACGGCCGGCTCATCGGCGAAATCTATAAGATCGGCGTGCCGTCCATCATCATGGTCGCCATCGGCTCCATAATGAACTACTTTCTCAACCGGATTTTGCGCGCGTTTTCGTTCACGGCTGTGGCGGTCTTCGGCGCCTACTTCAAGCTGCAAAGCTTTGTGTTTATGCCGGTTTTCGGTCTCAACAACGGCACCATCCCCATCATCGCGTTCAACTACGGCGCCGGCAACCGCAAGCGCATGACCCACACCGTCCGCTTTGCAATGGTGCTCGCCTGCTCAATCATGCTGTTCGGCACGGTGCTGATGTGGCTGATGCCCGAAACGATGCTCCGGCTGTTTGACGCCTCCGACGATATGATGGCGATCGGCGTGCCCGCGCTGCGGCGGATCAGCCTTTGCTTTATGCCGGCCGGCTTTTGCATTGCGATGGGTTCGGTGTTCCAGGCCGTCGGACGCAGTTGGTATTCGATGATCGTCTCGTTTGCG
>CACWJV010000251.1 GCA_902761265.1 Oscillospiraceae bacterium
TGGCCGGCTGCGGCAAAGGCGGCAAAGACGTGCAGATCGTTTTGCCGCTCGACGCCGACCCCGAATACCTCGACCCGTGCATCGCGCAATCCGCGAGCGAACGCAACCTTGTGGCCAATGTGTTTGAAGGGCTGCTGACCTATGACGAAAACGGAGAGATTGTGCCTGCCGCCGCCGAACGCTATGACGTGTCGGCGGACGGGCTGACCTATACGTTTTATCTCAAAGACACGCTGCGCTGGCGGCTGACGACTATTGCCGGCAAAGTGCTCGGCGACGCAAAGGACAGCTTTGACCGCACGCTGACCGCGGCGGACTTCGTCTACGGGTTGCGCCGCACGATTGACCCGGCCACCGGGTCGCCCTGGGCGCCGATGCTGCTGGCGATCAAAAACGCGCCGCAGGTGCAAAGCGGCGAAATGAAACCGGCAAAGCTCGGCGTCAAAGCGACGGACGCACACACGCTGACCATCACGCTCGACCACCCGGACGAGGGCTTCCCCGCCGCGCTGACGCTGCCCGGCGCCATGCCGTGCAGCCAAACGTATTTTGAAGCGACGGCCGGCCGCTACGGGCTTTCGGCGGAATACATGATCTATAACGGCCCGTTTTATATCAGCAACTGGAACGCCGGCACCGCCGTCACCATCCGCCGCAACGCGCCGCTGAACGACGTGGCCTATTATGACGACGCGGACGTCTATCCGTCCTCGGTCTATTTTTCCATCAACAACGAACAGGAAACGCGCGACTACAAGTTGAAAAACGGCACCTACCATGTGGCGCCGCTGACCGGCACCCAGGCCGCGGATCTGCAATCGCAAGGCGGCGTTACGGTCCGTTCGTTCGGCGCGGCCACGTTCAGTCTGTTGTTCAACTGCGGCGACGAAGTGCTGTCTGCGGGCGAGATCCGCCGCGCCGTTGCCGGCACATTTGATCCCAACCCGCTGCTGCAGCTCAAGGGCACCGCGGCCGCAGCCGGCGTAATTCCGCCCGCATGTATTTGCGGCAGCACCTCCTACCGCGCAGCCGTTAAGCCCGTTTCGCAGCCCACGCTCAGCAAAAAGCAGGCAAAGCGGCTGATGCAGGAGGGTATGGACCGGCGCAATATCAAAGACGTGGATCTGACCGTTCTTTGCACCCAGGCCAACGAGACCGCCGTACGCACCGCGATGCAGCAGTGGCAAAGCACGTTCGGCGTCCATTTTTCGGCGAACGTGGAGGTGCTCGACGACAGCGCGCTGACCGAACGGCTGCAAAGCGGCGACTATCAGATAGCGTTTGCCACGCTGTCGTTTGAACAGTCTTTGGCGCAGCAGGCGCTGGAACGGTTCCGCACCGGCACCGCCGGCAATGTGGTCAACCTGTCGAGCAAACGCTACGACGGGCTGTTGGATCTGGCCGCCCGCGCGAAAAAGCAAAGCGACAAGCTGGTAACCGTCCGCGCCGCGGAAACCTATCTGGTGGAACAGGCCGTTGTGATCCCGATCTGCGAAGCGAGCAAAGAGATCGGTCTTGGCAAAGGCGTGTCCGGCGTCTCGTTTACCCCGACCGGCGACGTGCTGCGGTTTAAGCACACCGTTGTACTGTAAGAGAAAGGAAGCGATTGTATGACGAAAGAAGCGCTCGCAAAATTGCTGGAAACGGCGCAGACGAAGGAGCTTACCGACGCCGAACGCCAAAAAGCGCCCGGCAGCTTTATCGCCCTCCCCTGCGGCAACACCCATTATGAACTCGCCGGCGAAGGCACGCCCTGTGTCCTTGTGCACGGCTACGCGACGCCCTATTTTATCTATGACAAGCTGTTTGACGCGCTGGTCGAAAACGGCTACCGTGTGCTGCGCTACGATCTGCTCGGCCGCGGGCTGTCGGAACGTGTGGACGCCGTGTATAATGCCGACCTGTTTGCGCGCCAGCTCAAGGAGCTGACGGACGCCGTTTTCCCCGGCGAAGCGTTTCATCTGTTCGGCACGTCGATGGGCGGCACCGTAACCGCCACGTTTTGCGCCCGCTGTCCCGGCCGCGCAAAGTCCGTCATCTGGCTCGCGCCGGCAGGCATGGACACGTTCCGGCCGCCGTTTTATATGAAGCTCGCCAACATCCGCGGCATCGGCGGCGTTGTGTTCCGCATGATCGGCGAAAAGACGCTGCTGAGCAAATGCGCGTCGGAAGCGACGCATGTTTCGCAAGCCGAGATCGACAGCTTTATGGAAAAATTCGCCTATGCGCTGCAGTACAAGGGCTTTGTGGACTGCACGCTGTCGTCGCTGCGCAACACGATTCTCAAAACGGACGAAGCAACCGGGTGCTATATCGAAACGGCAAAACAGGGGCTGCCGCTGCTTTGCATCTGGGGCGAAGAGGATAAAACGATGCCGATCTATCAGGCCGCGCGGATGCAGGAAATTTGCCCGCAGGTCAAGCTTGTGCGCTTTGCCGGCAGCGGACACATCTTTGTGTTTGACGAAGGCAACCGCACCGCGGACGTGGTGCTGCCGTTTTTGAAAAGCGTGGATGCCGGGATATGAACAACGGTCATAAATCTGTTTTAGGAGGAAAAAACATGAAAAAAATACTTTCTGTTCTGCTAGCGGCACTGCTGCTGCTTTGCTGCGCCCTGCCGGCGTTTGCCGCGCATCTGACGCCGTCGGTCTATGAATCCTATAAGATCCCTGCCGGATCGATGCGCATGATCGCCCGCCGTTGCGCCGGAAAACACCCTGCCCGCCTATGTTGCCGCCGGCGAAAGCGACTTTTGGGGCGCGGAATGCGATATTCAGCGCACCAAGGACGGCAGATGGATTCTGATGCACAACGATACGGTGGACAAAATGACCGACGGCACCGGTAAGGTTGCCGACATGACCTATGCCGAACTCATGGAGCTGAAAGTTGACAGCGGAAACAACATTGAAAACTACCCGAATCTCAAGCTCGCAACACTGGAGGAATATCTCGACGTCTGCAAGGAATACGGCCTGCATCCGATCATTGAAATCAAGGACAACGCCGATCCGGACACCGTGCACGAGGTTGCCGAAATCCTGCTGGCCCGTGAAGAAAAGGATATGTTTTACATCATCTGCTTCGGACGCGAGATCTGTTTGAAAATGAAGACCCTGGCGCCCGAGATCCCGGTCTATTACCTGATCAGCATGAAGACGTTTCGCAGGAGGATATCGATTTCGCCGTCAACAACCATCTGGACGGCATGGATATCCACGTATACTTGCCCGATGATTATGTGCGGGCGGTGGTAAAATCAGGGCTGGACGTTTTCGTCTGGACGATCGACGATTTTGACAACGCGGAACGGTTTTACCGGCTCGGCGTCAACGCCATCACCACCAACACGCTGACACAGGAAACGCCGGAGGGCTCCTTTTGGCAGCAGCTCATCTGGAATCTGCGCGACCGGTTTTATCAGGTGATTCAGTTTTTCCGTTCGCTCGGCGACCGGCTGCTGACATGCATCTGTCCAAAAGCCCGGGAGCAATAAGATTCTGATAAAAAACAGAGTGCAGGAATTTCTGCACTCTGTTTTTTTCTGTCATTTCATCCGCCTTACTGCTTATGCGGACACACTTCCATACAGATGCCGCAGACCGCGCCGCGGCCGATGTGCTGGAAGTGCTTTTTCATATAGGTGCTGCACTTTTCGGCGTCAAACATCTCCTCGCGCGTCACGCCCGGCGCCCACTCCTTGCCGCTGATGGCACCCGACGGACAGGCTTTGACGCACAGATCGCAGTTTTTACACAGCGACACCGGCTGCACGTCGGAGACGTCAAACGGCGCGTCGGTAAACACCGTACCGAGCCGCACGCGGGTGCCGTAGTCTTTATGCAAAAACATGGAGCTTTTGCCGATGGTGCCGAGCCCCGAAAGCACGGCGGCCTTTTTGTGGGAATAGCGGCCGGTGTAGTTCCAGCCGTTTTTGTTGATGCTCTGCGACGCCGCCACGGTGATGTAGCGGTAGCCGCGTTTTTGCAAAAACAGTCCGGCCTTGAGCAGCAGCGCGTCGATGAACGCGTTGACCGAGCGGTAGTGGTTGAAATAGGTGTGAGTCGGCTCGGCACCGATCTCGTCCACGATGGCGTCGGACAAATGCACCACAACGCTCACGGCGTTTTTGCATGCGCCGAAATCGCCGTCCGGCGGACAGCAAAAGCCCACGTCGGACGCGCCCTGTTCCAATAGATATGCCTTGAGTTCTTGTTGGATCTGTGTCATATTCTCACCACGTCATTAGATTCAGTCCGGTTTGTTCGTCGAAGGTGCGGTCGATTTTGCCCGAAAGGACAGTGATAAAAAACTCCGCAGTTGCGCCGACCACAGCGCTTTTGAGGTGACCGCCGAAGGCGTTTGCGTGCCCGTCGGCCAGCGTGATATGCAAATGCAGATACGGCTGCCCGTTTTGCGTGGACACGCTGCCGCAAAGGGCGGTCATTTCAAGAAACTGCAGCAGACTCGTTTCGTGAAACTGCTTTTCGGTGGTGTCAAACAGACAGACGGACGCGCCTTGTGTTGTGCCGAGGCCGTCGATTTTACCGCAGGAAATGCCGTACTTTCGGCAGACGGACAGCAGACTTTCCACAATCTCTTCACCCTTGTCGAGCCGGACGGCGATGACGTTTTGCATTTGTTGTGTCAGCATAAAAAAGCCTCCTTACAGATCGAACGAAAACAGTTGCTCGAGCAGCCCGATCTTTTGCGGGTCGCTGCTTTCAAAGCGGATGGCGCCCACGGCGTCGTCCGGTGCGCGCAGCTTTCGCTCTTCGAGCACCACTTTGGTATATTTTGCTTCGCCCACCGCGCCGTCAAAGAACACCGGGCGCGGCCCGAGCACGGCGCGGATCTCGCGTTTGGCAAACGGAAAATGGGTGCAGCCGAGCACCAGGCAGTCGATCCTGTTCTTGTCGAGCGGCGCAAAGAGCGTTTCGAGATAGTCCCGCAGTTCGGCGGTGCCCATCTTGTTTTGCTCCACCAGCGTTACAAGCTCCGGCGCCGGGAGCTTGATGAGGTCGCACTCGTTTTCAAAGCGCTTTGTCAGCGCAGTGAACTTTTCTTCGCGCAGCGTCAAGGGCGTTGCCATCACCACCACGGTGGGATGACCGCCGGAGAGCGCCGCCGGTTTGAGCGCCGGCTCGAGCCCGATGATCGGGACGTCCGGGTACGCCGCACGCAGGTCGGCCGCGGCGGCGGAGGTGGCGGTGTTGCACGCGAGCACAATCGCCTTGCAGCCTTCGTCCAGCAGATGCTCCACGGCTTTCGTGGTGAGCGCACGGATCGTTTCCACGGGCTTCGTGCCGTAGGGCGCGCTGGCGGAATCGCCGTAATATAAGGATTGTTCGTTCGGCATCA
>CACWJV010000252.1 GCA_902761265.1 Oscillospiraceae bacterium
CATGACCGCCCGGATCAAAGCAGTTGCTTTACCGCATACGGCAACCGGTTGAGCGCGGCCGCAGAAAATATCGCGTTCGGACAAACGTCTGCTGCCATGGTACATGATGCCTGGCGCGAAGACGAGGAGCCTTATGACGGACAGGGACACCGGCGCAATATGCTTTCCGAAGATCTGTCCGCTGTCGGCATCGGCTGCGTGGAATACCGCGGCCGCCTGTATTGGGCAGAAGCGTTTCGCAGTCCGGTGTCAAATCACGCGAAAACCAACCCGGTTGACACAGAAAAAACCGTTTCTGTGAAGGTTGCATCGGATGCATTGACGCTTTGTTCCCTGCGTTCCAACTGTGAATCTTTGGACCTGCGGGAAGGGGAGCGTGCGCGTTTGCCAATCGCCGAACTGCAGCTTTCCATGCGTGACGGTCTGAGCACGGTTACGGCGACGGCGGCGGTAACGTGGGAAAGCAGCAATACAGCGGTTGCTAAGGTGGATGCGCATGAACTGCTTGCGGTAAAGGCTGGCACCTGTGTTCTGCGTGCTTCTGCCAACGGGCAGTCGCTCGAAATTCCCGTAACAGTCATCGCTTCACCCGATCAGCCGGTCACAGAACCGGTGACGGAACCGACTGCCGAACCCCTGACAGAACCTTCCACGGAGCCATCTGCTGAGCCTTCGACAGAGCCCTCCACAGAGCCCTCCACAGAACCTGTCACGCATGTGCATCAGCCTGAGGTGCTGCCGCCGGTGACGCCGACCTGTGTGACAACAGGTCTGACAACGGGCTCGATCTGCAGCGTTTGCTCAGAGGTGCTGATTGCGCAAAAGATTATTCCGAAAACGGCACACACGTTTCAAACCAAGCTGACGAAAGCGAAGTATCACAAAGCCGGACAATTTGTGCAAACCTGCACGGTATGCGGCCTGCGCAAAAGCAAAACGATCGCCCGGATTGAAACGATCGTTTTGTCGCAAAAGAGCTATGTCTACGACGGCGGCCGTCATACCCCGAAGGTGGTTGTGTGCGACGAAGCTGGAAAGGTGCTCAAACGCAACACCGATTATACGCTCACTTATGCGACCGGCCGTAAAAAGGTCGGCACCTATACGATCAAAGTTCAGTTTACCGGCAACTATTCCGGCAGTAAAACGCTGAAGTATAAGATCGTGCCGGGCAAGGTGACGAATCTGAAAGCAAAACCGGCTTCCAAAAGCGCCGTGTTGTCCTGGCCTGCTGTGCCCGGCGCCACACATTATGCCGTCTACTATTCGCAAAAAAGGAAGAGCGGCTATCAGAAACTGGGAACAACCGCCAAAACAAAGGCGACAATGCTGCAGCTTAAAAGCGGCACGACCTATTATTTCCGTGTGCGTGCAGTCACGATACGCGGCGACGCCCAGTGGAACGGTGCGCTGTCGAGCCCGATCCGGGTTATTGCAAAATAATTTGCATTTTACTTGAAAATTTATTAAGAAAACGATTGCATTTATTCAAATAGAGTGCTATAATACATTCACTTTTAAAAGCAAAACAGAATATTGACCGTATGATGCTTGCAGGAGATGCGTCCTTGACGCAACCGAAGGAGTGAAACTCTCAGGTGCCGTTTGGCAGGACTGTAAGCGGACGGAGCTTTGGAGAATCCGGTTCAATCCGGTGCCGAAGGTGAAAGCGCAAAGCGCGAATCTCTCAGGCAAAAGGACAGAGTTTTCATCTATTTCGTTTGTGTAATCTCAC
Organism: Oscillospiraceae bacterium; assembly: GCA_902761265.1. Taxonomy (GTDB): domain Bacteria; phylum Bacillota; class Clostridia; order Oscillospirales; family Acutalibacteraceae; genus UBA6857. The sequence goes on from CACWJV010000252.1 coordinate 1,736, forward strand.
ATAATCGAAGTTTCAGTTGTCTTTTTGCGTGACCGGTGCGTTTTGCATCGGTCACGTTTTATTTTGCGACAAAACAGTAAACAGGAAGGGAAAACAACATGGAACAATTCTTTGACAAACTGACACAAATCAACGACGCGATCAACGGATTCGTGTGGGTCAAGATCGGCCTTGTACTGCTGATCGGCGCCGGCATCATCATGACGCTTGCCACGCGTGTGTTCCAGATCACGCATCTGCGGCACTGGTGGAAGATGACCATTGGCAGTCTGTTCGGCAAAGGCAACGCCAGAGCCAAGACGGACAAAAAGACGATCTCGCAGTTTCAGGCGCTCTGCACGGCGCTGGCTGCGACCATCGGCACCGGCAACATCGCCGGTGTTTCCGCCGCCATCGTGATCGGCGGCCCGGGTGCGGTGTTCTGGATGTGGGTTGCGGCGTTCCTCGGCATGATGACGAACTATTCCGAAAATGTGCTCGGCATCTATTTCCGCCGCCGCAATCCGCACGGTGAGTGGTCCGGCGGCGCAATGTACTATCTTGCGGACGGTCTCGGCAGTAAAAAAGGCATGAAGGGTATCAGCAAGGTGCTGGCTGTTTTGTTTGCGATCTTTGCCATTTTCGCCTCGTTCGGCATCGGCAACATGGGGCAGGTCAACAAGATTACGCTCAATCTGCAGTCTGCGTTTTTCCATGACGCAACCGTACTTGGCACGGTCGGCGGCATCCCGGTAATCAACATCATCATCGGCGTCGCGCTCATGATCCTTGCCGCGCTTATTATCATTGGTGGATTGCAGCGCATCGCGTCCTTTGCGGAACGTGTGGTGCCGTTCATGTCGATCATCTATGTGATCGGCGCACTGATCATCTGTGTGCTGAATTACAAAAACATCGGTCTGATGTTTGCAGCAATCTTTAAGTTTGCGTTTGGCGTCAAGGCTGTTGCCGGCGGCG
>CACWJV010000253.1 GCA_902761265.1 Oscillospiraceae bacterium
GGCGCACGAACGATCAGACAGCCGCTGCGGTCGATTTCGATGCCGAGTGTTTTCCGTTCGGAGCGGATCAAGGTATAATCAAACATCACTATCTCTCCCCATACAAAAAGCGAGCGCCCATACCCATACATTACGAACACGCAAACCGGTCCAAGTGGCAGGATTTGACGCGCGACGCAAACTGCACGCCTTGGTCAACCGTGGCTCCTTCATGTCCCGTTAGAAACGATTGCCTATAAAAGAAGAGTACTCACAGCCGAAGCTGTGAGTACCTTGGTCCGAGTGGCGGGACTTGAACCCACGGCCTCTTGACCCCCAGTCAAGCGCGCTACCAAGCTGCGCTACACCCGGATGTGTTTTAATCACTCGAATATTATAGCGATTGCAGCATGGATTGTCAAGCCTTTTCTTTATTTTTCCGATATAAAAAATCACGATTTCTTACACAAGCAGCAGCCGCATCAGCACCAGCGTTTGATCCTCGCCGTCCCGCGTGCGAAAGCCGCAGGGATTGCGCCCGTATTCAAAAAAGCCAACACTTTGATACAACGAGATTGCTGCGAGATTCTGCGCCAGCACCTCCAGCTCCAACTGCCGATAGCCGGCCTGCTTTGCGAGCGCAATACAGCTTTCCGTCAGCGCGCGGCCGATGCCAAGACCCCAGGAATCCCGCAAAACGCCGATTCCGAACGTGGCGCGGTGACGCAGTTTGAACTGTGTACCGACCGGTTCAAAGCCCGCTGTACCGACAATTTCACCGCCGACAACAGCGCAAAGCTCTACACTGTCAGCACGCGCAGCGTGTGTATCCAAAAAGTCACGTTCATCCGCTTCGGTAAAGCTGCGCTCGTCGGGATAAGTCAACAGATTGTCGGTTTCGGCGTGCGTTTTCAAAAAGCAGCGCAAAACCCCGGCTGCATCGCTGCCGTCCGCAGTGCGGATAATGCAGCTTTTGCCGTTTTTCAACAGGATTTCCTTGTAATACTGCATCCTCGCAGCCCCCTTTATCGTTTCTTTTCGAGCAACGGTTTCAGGTATTGACCGGTATAGGACTTTTCGTTTTTGGCCACCTGTTCCGGCGTACCCTTGGCAACGACCGTGCCGCCGCCGTCGCCGCCGTCGGGGCCGAGGTCGATGATATAGTCGGCAGTTTTAATTACGTCGAGGTTGTGCTCAATTACAAGCACTGTGTTGCCGGCGTCTACCAGCGCATGCAGCACGTTGATCAGGCGGTGTACGTCTGCGGCGTGCAGGCCGGTGGTCGGCTCATCGAGGATATAGATCGTTTTTCCGGTTGCGCGGCGGGAAAGCTCGGTCGACAGTTTCACGCGCTGCGCCTCACCGCCGGAAAGTGTGGTTGCCGCCTGTCCGATTTTGACGTAGCCGAGACCGACTTCGTATAGTGTGCGCAGTTTGTTGTGGATCTTCGGCACGTTCTCAAAAAAGTTCATGCCCTCCACCACAGTCATTTCCAGCACATCGTAGATCGACTTACCTTTGTATTTGACCGCAAGGGTCTCGCTGTTGTATTTTCTGCCCTTGCACACGTCACAGGGCACATAGATATCGGCCAGAAAGTGCATCTCAATCTTGACAATGCCGTCGCCCTGACACGCTTCGCAGCGGCCGCCTTTGACGTTAAACGAAAACCGGCTGGCGGTAAAGCCTTTCATTTTGGCGTCCACCGTGTTGGCAAACAGTTCGCGGATATCCGTGAAGACGCCTGTATAAGTTGCGGGATTACTGCGCGGCGAACGGCCGATCGGCGATTGGTCGATCGCGATGACTTTATCGAGATACTCGATGCCCTCGATTTTTTTGCATTTTCCGGGGAAGGTATGCGCACTGTTAAGCTCGCTTGCCAGCCGTTTATACAGCACTTCGTTAATCAGGGAAGATTTGCCGGAACCGGACACCCCGGTCACACAGACAAATGTGCCGAGTGGAAACTCGACGTTAATGTTTTGCAAATTGTTTTCCGCCGCACCAACAATCTTCAGCTTTTTGCCGTTGCCCTTGCGGCGCGTTTGCGGAACAGGTACAAATTTGCGGCCGCTCAGATAGGCGCCGGTCTCACTCTGTTCACACGCCATAATATCTTCAACTGTGCCCTGACAGACGACCTCACCGCCGTTGATGCCGGCGCCCGGGCCGATATCGACCACATGATCCGCCTGCCGCATGGTGTCTTCGTCATGCTCGACTACGATCAGTGTATTGCCCAGATCGCGCAAATGCTTAAGTGTGTCGATCAACTTCTGGTTGTCACGCTGATGCAAACCGATGCTCGGCTCATCCAGAATATACAGCACGCCCATCAGCGATGTGCCGAGTTGGGTGGCAAGACGGATGCGCTGACTTTCGCCGCCGGAAAGCGTGCCGGCAGAGCGTGAAAGGGTCAGATAGGACAACCCGACGGAGTTGAGAAAGCTCAATCGGTCGCGGATCTCTTTGATGATGATGCAGCCGATCTGGTTTTCGCGTTCGCTCAGTTTCACCGGCAAGGCTTCAAAAAACGCGAGCTCTTTTTCCACGGAAAGACGCGTCACGGCATCAATATTGAGGCCGCCGACGGTCACGGAGAGCGCCTCTTTGGAAAGCCGGGCGCCGCCGCATTCGGGACACGGCTCGGTGGTCATGAACTGTTCGATCTCATTGCGTGACAATTCGCTCTGGGACTCATTGTAGCG
>CACWJV010000254.1 GCA_902761265.1 Oscillospiraceae bacterium
TGACAACCGCGAACTGACGGAACTGAAGTCAGAGAACATCAAGAACGTGGATGTCATCACCGCCCCCGGCTCGCAGTATGATGCCACGGTAAAGAGCGTAATCCGCATCCGTACCCGTAAGCCAACGGGCGAGGGATGGAGCGTAAGGAATGATGCCAACGCAAAATACAACACGATGTGGGCAGGATATGACCAAGCTACCATCAAATACCGGATCAAAGGACTGGAGTTGTCGAATACCTCGTTTCTCTATAGCCAAGTGTTTGCTGCCTGCGCGGGGATTCCTTTGTTGCTATATATTTCTGTCCGGCGGCCCTTTGCGCTTTGCCCTTGGCCCTTGGCCCTGCAAACAAAACAGCTGCCCTTGGGCGGCTGTTTTGTTTGCACTTAATCCGGGATGCCGTACTTTTCGATCACGTAGTCGAGGTCCTTGTCGCCGCGGCCGGAAAGGTTCAGCAGCACAGAGCCGTGCTCCATCCGCTTTGCCAGCTTCATCGCATACGCCACGGCGTGGGCGCTTTCAATCGCGGGGATGATCCCCTCGAGGCGCGAGAGCTTATAGAACGCGTCGATCGTTTCGTTGTCGTCGATCACGTCATATTTCACGCGGCCGAGGTCGCGCCAAAACGCGTGCTCCGGGCCGGACGACGGATAGTCGAGGCCGCTTGCCACGGAATAGACCGGGGCGGGATTGCCGTTTTCGTCTTTGAGCATGATGGAGTTGAAGCCGTGCATGATGCCCGCGGTGCCGAACTTGAGGCTGGCGGCGTGGTCGCCCAATTTTTCGCCGCGGCCGAGCGGCTCCACGCCCCAGATGTCCACCGGGTCGTTGAGGAAGCCCGCAAACATGCCGGCCGCGTTGCTGCCGCCGCCCACACACGCAACGACCGCGTCGGGCAGATGGCCGGTCATGCCGATGAACTGTTCGCGCGCCTCGATGCCGACCACGCTTTGAAAATCGCGCACCATCATCGGAAACGGATGGGGACCGAGCACCGAGCCGATGCAATAGATCGCGTCGTTGTATTCCTTGCTGTACGCGTCAAACGCGGCGTCGACCGCCTCCTTGAGCGTTTGCAGCCCGTGGGTGACTTCAACCACGCGTGCGCCCAGCACTTTCATCCGCGCCACGTTGGGCGCCTGCTTTTTGATATCGACCGCGCCCATATAGATGTCGCACTCGAGCCCGAAGTACGCCGCCGCCGTGGCAAGCGCCACGCCGTGCTGACCGGCGCCGGTTTCGGCAATGACCTTCTTTTTGCCCATATACTTCGCCAGCAGCGCTTCGCCCATGCAGTGGTTGAGCTTGTGGGCGCCGGAATGGTTGAGGTCTTCGCGCTTGGCATAGAGCTGCACGCGGCCGCCCAGCGCGTCGGACAACCGCTCGAGGTGGGAGATCGGCGTGGGCCGGCCCTGAAACTCGGTACGGATGCGGCGCAGCTCGGCAATGAACTTGCGCGACTGGCAGATGCTGTAATACGCCTGTGTGATCTCCGCCATAGCGGCTTTCAGTTTGTCGTCGACATACACGCCGCCGTAGGGGCCGAAAAAGCCGTCTTTGTCGGGGTAGTTGTGGAAATAGGTGTCAAAGTTAACATTGCCCATTTGCATGGCGCGTCCCTCCAATGATAAAGAACGATAAAAGATTAATAAAAATGATACCATGAATGGGGGAGGGTTGTCAATGGTTTTTTATCAGTCGATCGTCGATAGTGATTAGCGATTAGCGACAGGCGATTAGTATTCAGCGGTGCAGCGGTCGCCGCTTCGGCGACTGGGCGGGAAGGAATCGTATCATAGCCGCCAGATTGGCGGCGACTACACAGCGCCCGTAGTGTCGAATCAAATGCTGCCGCAGGCAGCCACCATAGATGCCGTCCCCAGCGCACTGACGGAAGGGGTCGATCGGCTTTGCACGGACGATAAAACAGCCGATCACTGATCGGCGCTACAATCCGTTTTGCCGCTAACGGTCTGTAAACCGCACGTTCAAACCTCACCCGTCAGTGCGCGGAGCGCACTGCCACCCTCTCCACCTTTGGAGAGGGCAAGGGAGCATCGGATTTGATTCTTCGTTTTCGCTAAAAGCAGAGTCTCCTTGGCTTCCCCGAAGGCGGGGAAGCTGTCACGCGCCCACACGATTCATGGCAAGGGAATCATGTCCGATGCGCGTGACTGATGAGGTTTGAGCGCACGAATCACAGATCGTTGACGGCGTGGCACATGCCTGCCGATAGGGCCGCTGTTGACTGATGACTGTCGACTGACGGGCGGCCATCAGCCGCCGGTCAAAACAAAAAAGCCGCCTTGCGGCAGCTCATATCTGAAAAAACAATATTCTTTTTATTTTCCGCACATCACAGCGAATTCCTGTACGCTGGACGGCAGCTTTGCGTCATCCTGCACGGCGCCGGCAAAAAACGTCACGCCCAGCAGCATCAGCAGCGACAGCACCATTGCCGTCAGTCGGCTGCATCGTTTCATTTGCATCCTCCCTTTCCGGTTTGTTGTCTCTATTATACCCGCGCATTTGCGCCATAGGTGAAAAAAGTGTAAACAATCTCTTACATTTTTTGCCGTTTCTCTTAAAGTTTTCCGCGTTTCGTCCTTGCAATTGCTTGCATAGTATA
>CACWJV010000255.1 GCA_902761265.1 Oscillospiraceae bacterium
GCCATCTGCGAATCGAACGAAGTGATCGGCGACCAGTTCTCGTCTGTCAAGAGTTCCTCCTTCGGCGCAACGACGTCGCCCTCGCTCTATGAAACCCTCCCGGACGATTACATTGCGCAGCGCGAAGCCGAGGGCAAGGGCAAATACATTTCACCCGACAGGCTGATCGACGCGTCCACCTGTCAGTTCCCCGACTATACCTGGTTCGTCAAGGGCGCCAGCCATTCCGAGCGCACCGGCTTTGAAGACGACATTCTCTTTGCCGTGACGACGAACACGGAACGTCAGCTGACGGTGGATGATATCAAGTATACGCAGTTCATGGTCTATGACAAGAACGCGCACACCATGGAGCCGATGACCGCGGAAAACTGCCATACCGAGCTTTGGACGGCCGACCGCGAGAAGGACTACCCGACCAGCTTCTTCGGCAAGATCAGGGCCTTCATCGAATCGTTCAGGCGCTGGTGGCCGGTGTTCGTCGCCTTTGTCAAAGCGCAGCTCAACAAGTAACCCCGATTGAAATATGCCGCCGGATGCTTCCGGCGGTTTTCTTTTTCCTTAACCCCTTAGTCCCTTAGTCCCTTACATTCAAAACCCGCCGCCGTCTGACTGCGACGGCAGCGGGCGATAAAACAACGGTATGATTGCAAAGGGTTTTACGTCGGTTGGCTGACAATGCCCACAAACAGCGGCATCCTGTCGTCGCTCATAACGGCGAACAGGAAGGGACGGTTCAGATTGAAATTCATCTCGTCCTCCGGCGGCATGGCTGCACCGTCCAGCATCATCTCAGTATAGGCGGCGGCGGTCACGCCCTTCCGCCTGTTCGCTGAAGCAGTCCGTAACGCCCAGCGTCTGCAGCCCCTCTTTCAGCGAGAGCTGCGCGCTGACGTCGAATTTCGGAAGCGAAAGGTTGACGCGCAGAGATTTTTGGTTGTTCCAATCGTTCAGCTTGTCGGCGGTGAACAAAAAGCGGAGCGCTTCGCTGTCCTGCAGCAGGTCTTCCGGCGTTGTTCCCTCGTCGGGCAACAGAAACCAGACGGAGCCGCCCTGCTGCAGATCCTTTTTCACGGCGCCGAACTTTTTGCCCCAATAATAGGTGCCCAACAAATCCGTCGCGTGCATAAAGTCGGCTTCGGCGTCGCCGTCAGGGCTGTGAAACACGCCTTTCTTCGTTTCCTCCGGTCGAAACGCCGCCTGCCATTTGTCGCCGAAATACGCGGTGGTGTACAAGGTGAGCATGGTCAGCGGGTCTGTCTTGATGCCGGCGACTTCGTTTTGCAGCAAACCGCCGGTCTGGCCGTTGACCCAGGCGCGAATCGCGTTGTCAAACGTTTCGGTACCCGGCTGACCGCGGTAGGTGGAGGCGTAATAATACTTGCCCAGCGTTTCGAGCGTATCTTTGCGGAACGACACATTTTTGTTCAGCCAGAGCGAATCGGCAAGAATGCAGGACGCGGAGCCGTCGTTGCGGTAGTTGGCGTTGAACACGCGGTTGGCCTGGGTGCGCATGGTCTCAACGTCCGGTGCCCCAAGCAGCGAAAGCACCTGCGCACGGGTGTTCCCGTCGGAGATTTCCGCCAGCATGGCCAGCGCGAAATAGATATTCAGCGGCGAACAGACCGTGTTTTGTCCGGCGCTGCCGCCCAGAAACGCCGGCAACGAACGACGGAAGAACGCATCCAGCGTTTTCCCCGCGCCGAAATAAGACATTCTGCGCTCTATTTGCGCTTGACTCCATGCGTCCAGTTCACTTTGCGGGGCAAGATCCCCTTCGGCTGGATAGGGCGTCTGGGCGGGATATTGGGCAGCATACGCCGTCAGCGGACGCAGCAGCGCAGACAGCCCCTTGTCCGATTCCGTTTGCTGTGTTGCAGCGGTTTCGGGCACAGACGGCGACGGGTGCTTCGCGCCGCGCCATATCACGGCTGTGCCGATTCCGATAAGGACAGCCAGCGCGGCAGCCAGCGCGGCGATCCGGGTCCGGCGGCGGGCGGCTTTTTTGTTTTCCGCCGCCGGTTCCGGTGCGGATGCATCGATAAAAGCGGGATCGATCTCGTTCAATGCGTTCGAAAGGTCAGTCGGTTTCATAGAGCTGTTCCTCCTTCAAAAATGCCTTGAGCTTTGCCCGGGTGCGGGAAAGACTCATTTTGACCGCGCCCTGCGTCATACCGCAGCTGCGGGCAATCTCCGAAACGGAGCAAAACCACCAGTAGCGGCGCAAAAAGATCAGGCGCGCGTCGGGAGTGAGGGTTGAAAGGAAGGTGTTCAGGGCGTTCCGCAGCGCAACCGCGTCGGCAAAGGATCGCCCGTCGTCGCCGCCGGGAATTGATTCCGCCAGTTCAAACAGGCTCTCTTCATAAGCGCCGCCTCCGCGTTTTGCCCGGTTGCGGTTGCGCAGCCGGTCCAGCGCGGTCCGCCGGCAAACGGCGGCAAAATACGGCGCAAGCGGCAACGGTTGCGACGGAGGCACGGCGTTCCAGACCTTCATGTAGGTATCGTTTTCGGTTTCCTCCGCGTCCTCGTTTGAGCGCAGCAGCCGCAGCGCCAGCGACCGGATCAGCGCCCCGAATTTCCGGCGGCTTTCGCCGATCGCAGCCTCATCCCGCGCATTATACAGCTGCAGAATTTCAAAGTCTTCCATCTGTCCTCGCCTCCTTCATCTATGAAAACGACATGAAGCCGAAAAAGGTAACGGCAAGAAGAGCCGAAAAGCATCTTTTTCTCTTTTCTTTGATTATAGCAAAACAAGACCGGATACACAAGGCGTTTGCAGGACAGACCGCAAAAGAAAAAGCATTGCGGCCTGCATTTTCTTTTTCGCTTTCTGCGGATTGCGCATCAGCGAAGCACTCGGACCGGATCTTGAACATGTGTTTTTAACCGGCGACTCGGCCGGCGCGCTGCTCTCGCTGTTTACACTTTCCATCAAAAGCAGCGACGAGCTGCAGCAGATCTTCGGCGTGCAGCCGAGCGGCATCCGCTTCAAAGCCGCCAACGCGATCTCCATTATGCTCGATACCGTGCGCGACGGCATTCTCGGCACGATCCAGGACAATCTGCTGTCTGAAACAGATAAAGATAAACCGTTTGCTTCTTACATTCAAAACCCGTCGCTGCTGATCGACAAAGCGACCCTGCCGCCGCTGTTCCTCGTGACAAGCGCGGAAGATCTCATCCGCGACGACACGCTGAAATACAAGAAACTGCTCGACAACGCCGGCGTGGAAAACCGCCTCATTGACGAGCCGAAGGGCAAAACGCACAAACTGGTGCACGTGTTCCCGGTCAAGTATTCCGCCTATGAAGAAAGTGAGCGGATCAGCGGACAGGTCAGCGACTTTTTCAGGGAGGTGCTCAGCCGTGAAGCTCAAAGCCAAAACAACTGACGCGGTTTCTCCGCTGGAGGAACACGG
>CACWJV010000256.1 GCA_902761265.1 Oscillospiraceae bacterium
CGGACGCGCAGTCGTTCGACATTCTCTCAGATTAAGGAACGATCATGGACTTTTTGCCAATCACAAAACAAGACATGGACCGGCGCGGTTGGGACGCGCCGGACTTTGTCTATGTCAACGGCGACGCCTATGTGGACCACCCGTCCTTCGGCGCCGCCATCATCACGCGCGTGCTCGAACACGCCGGGTACCGCGTGGCGTTTTTGGCGCAGCCGGACTGGCATTCCAAAGCGGACTTCATGCGCTTCGGACGGCCGAAGTACGGCTTTTTTGTGTCTTCGGGCAACATCGATTCCATGGTCGCGCACTATACCGCCGCCAAAAAGCGCCGCCATGACGACGCCTATACCCCGGGCGGCAAAACCGGCGCACGCCCTGATCGTGCCGTGATTGTCTATTGCAACCGCATCCGCGAGGCCTACGGTGATATTCCGATCATCATCGGCGGACTGGAAGCGTCGCTGCGGCGGTTTGCCCATTACGACTATTGGGACGACAAGATCCGGCGCTCGATCCTCTTTGACGCGCAGGCGGATCTGATCTCCTACGGCATGGGCGAAAAGCAAACGGTCGAAATCGCCGACCGGCTGGCGGCGGGGGAGCCGGTGTCGGCGCTGCGCGACATCCGCGGAACGTGCTATGCGTGCGACGTGCGCGAAACGCCGCTTTCCGGTGCGGAGTGTCCGTCGTTTGAGCAGGTGTGTGAAAGCAAGGAAAAATATGCGCTTTCCTGCCGGATCCAGCAGGACGAGCAGGATCATATCCGCGGCCGGTTGATCCGCCAGCGCCACGGCACAAAGATGCTTGTGCAAAACCCGCCGATGCCGCCGCTGACAACCGAGGAGCTCGACGCCGTCTACGCGCTGCCCTATATGCGCACCTACCATCCGTCGTATGATGCCATCGGCAAAGTGCCCGGCATCGAAGAGGTCCGCTTTTCCATCACGCACAACCGCGGCTGCTTCGGCGCGTGCAATTTTTGTTCCATCGCGCTGCATCAGGGCCGGTTTATCTCCACGCGCAGCAAGGAATCGATTCTCCGGGAAGCAAAGCTTTTAACGACGCTGCCCGACTTCAAGGGCTATATCAACGATGTCGGCGGCCCCACGGCGAACTTTCGCCGCACAAGCTGCGACAAACAGCTCAAAGCCGGCCTTTGCAAAGGCAAAAAGTGCCTCGCGCCCAAAGCGTGTCCGGCCCTCATCGCCGACCACAGCGCCTATATTGATCTGCTGCGCGCCGTGCGCGGGCTGCCGAAGGTGAAAAAGGTCTTCATCCGCTCCGGCATCCGCTATGACTATATGCTCAAGGACAAGGACGACACGTTTTTCCGCGAGCTGGTGAAATACCACGTCAGCGGCCAGCTCAAGGTTGCGCCCGAGCACTGCTCCGCGATGGTGCTCGACAAGATGGGCAAGCCGCATATCGACGCGTATATTGCGTTTTCCAAAAAGTATTTTGAGCTTTCCGGCCAGGCGCACAAGGAGCAGTATCTTGTGCCGTACCTGATGAGCTCCCACCCGGGCAGCACGCTCAAAGAAGCGGTGGAGCTCGCGCTGTTTCTCAAAAAACGCCACATCCGCCCCGAGCAGGTTCAGGATTTTTATCCCACACCCGGCACAATTTCGACCTGTATGTTCTATACGGGGCTGGATCCGTATACCATGGAGCCGGTCTATGTGGCAAAATCACCGCAGGAAAAGGCCATGCAGCGTGCGCTGCTGCAATACTATCTGCCGCAAAACCACGATCTGGTGGAGCAGGCGCTGCGCCGCTGCGGCCGCTATGATCTGATCGGCACCGGACCGCAATGTTTGGTCCGTCCGTCATCCAAAACGGCCGGCAGACCGGACGCAAAAGGGCAAAGCAAGGGAGGCGGCAAAGCCTATGCGGGCGCAAGGGGAAAACAAAAGCGGCGCTAAGGGGCTGCTGTGGTGGCTGGTGCTGCTGCTCGTCGCCGTCCTCGTTGTCCACGGCGACAATTATCTGCATCCGACCGATACCGACTACACCGCCGCCGACCGCGTTACGGTGCATTTCATCGACGTGGGGCAGGGATGCGCCACACTGATCCAAAGCGGCACGGAAGGCATTTTGGTCGATGCAGGCGAAGCGGTCTATGCCGACCGGGTGATCGGTTATCTCAACGATTGCGGCGTCTGTTCGCTGGCGTTTGTGGTGGCGTCCCATCCGCACGCCGACCATATCGGCGCACTGCCCGCGGTGATGCAGGCGTTTCCGACCGGCGCGGTCATTCTGCCGCGGCTTTCAAAAGATAACATCCCCGCAACGATGTGCTACGAGCATCTGCTCAAAACGATCCAAAGCGAAAAGATCAAGGCGATCGCTGCAAAACCGCAGGCGTCATATTCGCTGCCCAACGTGACTTTGACGATCCTCGGCCCGCTGGTCCAGGACGTCGATCTCAACAATATGTCCGTGGTGTGCACGGTGCGCGCGTTTGACACGCTGTTGCTGCTGACGGCCGACGCCGGGATTCCGGCACAGCAGCGGCTGGTGGAAGCGGGGAGCGATCTTCGCTGCGACGTTTTCCAGGTGCCGCACCACGGGGCCGACAACGCGCTGTGTGAAGCGCTGCTCGA
>CACWJV010000257.1 GCA_902761265.1 Oscillospiraceae bacterium
AGCTGAGAAAGCAGATCGTAACCCTGAAAGCCCTTGACCGCCGCTTTGCCGCCGAGCGCGAGCACCACGCAGTCAAACGGCTCGCCGTTTACGAGAAAACGGCCGTTTTTCGGGCGGATGCTTGTCACCGCCGTGTTGCAGCGCACGGCAGCGCCGAGGCGCGTATTTTCGAGCCGCAGCGCGTCGAGCACGCCCGCCGCCTGATTGGACAGCGGATAGACGCGGCCTTCGCCGTCGGCGTGGGTAAAAAGCGAAAGCGACGCGAAAAAGTCGAGGATCTTTTCCGGGGAAAAGCGGGTCAGCGCCGGAGTGACAAAGGTGCGCTGGGCTGGCGGGTAGGACGCGGGAGACGCGCCGAGATTGGTCAGATTGCACCGGCCGTTGCCGGTAGCCAGCAGCTTTTTGCCGACCCGGCTGTTTTGTTCAAAGACCGTCACAGACGCTCTGCCCGCCGTTTGCCTGAGCAGATCGGCCGCGCAGCAAAGACCGGCCGCACCGCCGCCGAGAATCGCAATCCGCTTCATAACGCACCTCCGTTCGAAATTCAGTTTATTGTATCACACGCGCCGGCAGAAAACAACCGTTTTTTAAAAATAGTATCGCTTGACTAGAACGATGGCATTATAGTATAATAAAGAGAAGAAAGGATGCGATCCAATGCTTGTCACACCCACCGCCATCCCCGACGTCAAGCTTGTCACCCCGCAGGTGTTCGGCGACGAACGCGGCTGGTTTTATGAATCCTACAGCTTTGAAAAGCTCAAACAATGCGGCATCGACACCGTGTTTGTGCAGGACAACCGCTCGTTTTCCGCCGCCAAAGGCACACTGCGCGGCCTGCATTGCCAAAAAGCGCCGTTTGCGCAGACCAAGCTGCTTTGCTGCACCCGCGGCGAAATCATGGACGTCGCCGTCGATCTGCGCGAAGGCTCGCCCACCTATCTGCAATGGGTCAGCGTCATTCTCAGCGCCGAAAACAAGCAGATGCTCTATATCCCGCAAGGATTTCTCCACGGCTTTGTCACCCGCACAGACAATGTGGAGGTGCTCTATAAAGTTGACGCCTATTACAACGCCGGGAGCGACCGCAGCATTCGCTTTGACGATCCGGCCATCGGCGTCCGGTGGGACGTCGCGCATCCGATTCTTTCCAAAAAAGACCAGAACGCGCCGCTGCTTAAAGACAGCGACGTACACTTCACCTATGGAGGGTAACCCATGATTTTAGTCACCGGCGCGGGCGGTCAGCTCGGCTCCGACGTCTGCGCCACATTAAAGGCACAAAACCGGCCGTATCTCGGTATCGACGTTGACGCGCTCGACCTGACCGACGAAGCCGCTGTACAGGCGTTTTTTGCCGATCACATTGACATCACCGCCGTGATCCACTGCGCCGCGTATACCGCGGTGGACAAGGCACAGGACGATTTTGAAACCTGCACCAAAGTCAATGTCCTCGGCACGACCTATCTCGCGTCGTGCTGCAGCGACATTCCGTTTTTGTATATCAGCTCCGACTATATTTTCGGTTCCGACGGCAATTTGCCGCTCGAGACCACCGATCCCGCCGCCCCGCAGAGCGTCTATGCCAAATCGAAATACGCCGGCGAGCTTGCGGTGGAGGCGCTGTGCCGCAAGTTTTACGTCGTGCGCACGTCGTGGGTGTTCGGCGAAAAGGACACCAACTTTATCGCTACGATTCTGCGCCTTGCCGACACCCACGACACGCTGCGCGTGGTCTGCGATCAGATCGGCGCGCCGACCTACAGCCGCCATCTTGCCGCGCTTTTGTGCGACATGATCGAAAGCGGCAAATACGGCGTCTATCACGCGACAAACGAAGGCGCATGCTCGTGGTTCGAGCTGGCGCAGTATATCCTCAAGGCGGAGGGAAAATCTGTCACGGTGCTGCCCGTGACCACCGAAAGCTACGGCGCCAAAGCACCGCGGCCGCACAATTCGCGGCTGTCGAAAAAGAGTCTGGACGAAAACGGCTTTTCGCGTCTGCCGCCGTGGCAGGACGCGGTAAACGAATATCTGGAGCGCAGAAAGAATCTGTGATCCTCCGTCTGCCGCTCCGGCGGCAAACGTCTGCTGTCATATAAACACTATTGCCAAAGGAGGCTTTCTCATGTCTGCCATTCTTTCAATCATGGACAAATTCTGGGGCGTCACGGAAATGATGGACCAAAAGCGGCTGGCCACGCTCAAGGAGCCCGAAGCCGTCACGCGGATCACCGACATCCCCTACCTCGACGACGGCGACCCGATGCACAAGCTCGACGTCTATTACCCCGACGGCACAACGGATCCCCTGCCGGTGATCATAGACGTGCACGGCGGCGGCTGGATGTACGGCGACAAGGAGCTCAACCGGCTGTATTGCCTCACGCTCGCGGCACGCGGCTACACAGTATTCAATATGAGCTACCGACTGGTTCCGAACGTTACGGTCAACGAGCAGATCCGGGACGTCATGTGCGCGCTAAAGTGGATCGAGGCGCACCTTGCCGACTACCCCGCCCAGGCCGACCGGATTTTGCTCACAGGCGATTCCGCCGGCGGGATGCTTGCCGGTTTCGCGGCGGCGCTGCTGTC
>CACWJV010000258.1 GCA_902761265.1 Oscillospiraceae bacterium
ATCATTCAATCATGAGGAGCAAAACTAAATCGCCGGTTTAAAAAACCGGCTTTTTTCTATCTGCAACACACAGCATTTCTCAAAACCGTCTGTTGTGAAGCGAAAAAGCTTTGCAAGGATATTGGATCATAAAGCAGTTAGGGTGCCGGCTCAAAACGCATGTTACGAGTAAGAACCAAACCCCTGTTTCTGATGTTGTCCGTGCTCCCTTTATTGTGTGTTCGGGTTAACGGCTTTTTCAAAATTATTTTTCAGCGTGGTATCAGATGCCGCCATAACAAAAGAACCATCGGCAGCTTTGCCGACGACGAAGCTGTCGTTTGCCTGAACGGCGACAATGTTTTTCCAATCGGACAAATCGGGCGCTTTGTGGTCATCTCTGCTTTTGGAAACAACAGCCGTGCCGTCTTTTTTGATGCCGATGGTGTAATGCCCGTTGTCACAAAATGCCACAAATCCTGTCCGGTCCGAAAACAACTCTGCAGAATCCGCAGCAGTGTCACTTTTTTGCAGAAGCGTACCGTCCGATTTCAGGAAAACTTTGCCGCCGGGATAGATATCCCCCTGCGGAATAGCCGCAATGTCGGTATAATCCTTGAATTCCTCGGGCGTGCCGATCTCGGAAATCGTTCCGTCCTTGTTCAGTCCGACCGCCACCAAATAATTGACGGTAATGCTTTTAAGATCCTTCCACTTGTCATAGGTCGGATGAAGCACGGCTGTATCATCGTTTTCACGCAGCACAACGTCCGCGACGGTACCATCCTTTCGCAGTCCGATGATCTCCGCCATCTTTTCCCGCTTGCCGTTGCTGAACGTGACTTCATCTTCAAAGGAGACAATATCCTGTATATTTGTCAAGAAGCCCAGCGCGGCTTCGTAGTTGTAGACGCCGGAGGCGCCGTTGGACAGCACCGTTACCGAACCGTCGTTTTTGATCCCAAATCCGGCGCCGTTTGCCCTCGGGCTGAATTCAAGTGAAACATAGCCTTGGTTATCTGCATCGGCGACCGAAATCTCGCTGACCGCAGTGTCCTTTATCTCAAAGAGATGCACCTGTCCCCCACTGTCGATAAACGTGAAGCTGCTTTCTCCGATGGCAAAGGTTTTTTCTTCTCGTGACGCGTTTTCTATCGCCGACAGCATATCGCCGGCTGCGGACGGTTCCGCAGACTCGTCGGCAGTGGCGGCGGTGGCGTCTGCACCGTTGACGAGTCGATTGAACGAACGCTCCAGCTCTTTGTTGTTTGTCGCTATCACAAAAGTCCCGTCGGCTCGTTTTCCGACCGTGCAGCCTGATGTCGCCTGCACCGCCACGATGTCGCGCCATTCCGAAACCTCGCATTCACCACTCCCGTTTTTGCCGACTGCCGTCACCGTGCCGTCCTCCATCAAACCTACCATATGTGTGTCGGAGACACAGAATTCGACCAACCGGCCCCATTTGGCTGCCTCTTGCCAATCATTTTGTTCCACCTGCGTCAACGTGCCGTCTTTTTTCAAAAAGCACGTCGTGCTCGGATTACATCCCTGTGACAAAGCCGCAATATTACGTGCTTCTTGAATACCGTCCTCGGTTGAAATAACGGTCCCGTCCCTGCGCAGTCCGATGGTCACGTCGGCGGTGATGACTTCCTGCATATCCTTCCAACCGGAAACATGCAGCGGAGAGGTATCGTGGCGGTATTCGCGATAATAACCATCTTCGTCCGCCGTGAAGTAATCATCATAAAAGCCCGCCGCAACCGCTGTTCCGTCACGTTTTAACCCGATCATATGATCAAAATACACGGCGACCTGCGCAATATCCTGCCAAGTGCTTATTTCGGACGAATACTGCGGAACCCGTGTGGTATAGTTTTTTACCATGCACACGTCGCCGCTTTTTTTCACACCGATCAAGGAACCGAAGGAATACTGAACCATGGAAAAAGCTTCGTCGCTTAAGTCCGCTAAATCGTATTCTTTTGCTTCGGATTCCGTGATTCGATACGAATGCAGCTGTTTTTGGGAATCGATCATCGAAAAGCCGCCCCCTGCATCCAGCGAAAAGGTACGCGCCTCGGCAGTTGCCTGATGGATCTTATCCGACAGATCCACTTCCTGCGGCCGTTCCCGGCGCGGCGCCTCCTGCGGCTGATGCGGTATCGCTGCCGCTGCCGACGTCAGCGCAAGCACCAGCAGACCGGCGATGATCACCGGCGACGGATGACCGACGTTCCGATGTAAAAAATCCGTTATCCGCTTGCGCAAGGGCAGTTTGTCCCGCTTCTCTTTTTTGATCACCGGCTTAACATCCAGCCCCTTGCTCTTGCTCTTGTTTCCGCAATACGGACATACATCCAACCGGTCGTCATAATCTCTTAAACAATTGTTGCAGCGCATAGAATCCCCTCATAAAATACACCCGCCGCCAATCGCCTTGTATCAGGCATGTTCGGCTTTTGCGCCCATGCGTCTGTTCGATCCGAACAGCAACGGACGTTATCCTTATTATACCCGATTCGCACTGTTTTTCAATACCTTTTTATCAAATTCAACACAAAACGCATAAGCAGAACAAAAACTACGAAACCGGAGCCG
>CACWJV010000259.1 GCA_902761265.1 Oscillospiraceae bacterium
CCGGAATGGAAGATCGAAAAGGAATATGACGTGCAGCCGTATTTGGAAAAAGGCGCGTTCATCACCGACGCGATTCCGGATTTCGAGGGCAACATCTGGTTTGTCACACGGCCGGGCGACGTTGGCTTTATTGACGCGAACACCGGCGAAACAAAGCTGATTCGGCTCGAAAACGAAGAGATCCAAAACACGCTCGCCGTTTGCGCCGACGGCGTCTATATCGTTTCCGACCACGCGATGTACCGCTTTGCCATTCACGACGGCAAGCCTGTCTATACCTGGCGCACGGCGTATGACCGCGGCGTGGAAACCAAGCCCGGCGCCATCAATCAGGGCAGCGGCACCACCCCGTCACTTTTGGATGTCCCGTGCAGCGACGGCAGCGTGCGCAAGCTTTGCGCCATCACCGACAACGCGGACGAGCGCGTGAACCTTGTGGTCTATGACCGCGAACGCTGTTTGAAAAAGGCCATTCCGTCAGCGAAAACTCGCTGATCGCCCACGGGCGCTCATTTATCATCGAAAACAACTATTCCGACAGTGGCGCCGGCTTTTTGGAGCGCAACCCGACCAGCTATCCGGGCGTGACGCGGATCGACATGAACGCCGACTGCACCGGATGTGAGGTCGTCTGGGAAAGCAAGGAGGCGTCCGCCACTGTTGTGCCGAAGCTGTCGGCCGGGAACGGGCTGGTTTATCTTTACACCCGTGTGCAGAACGACGAGATTCCGAAAAACGCCGTGGCGTGGTATCTCACCGCTGTGGATTTTGCAACCGGCGAAACGGTCTATAAGGTCTTCACCGGCTGCGGCCGCAACTGGAACAACAGCTATGGGCCCATCACCATCGGCCCGAACGGCAGCGCCTATGTGGGTGTGTTCAACGGCCTGATCCGCGTGGCGGACGGCAAGTAAGGGTCAGGTGATCAGGGCGCACATGTCTGTGCGAATTGCTTTTTCTTGCATTTTCTGTTGCACGCGGGCGGAATCTGTGTTATAATGACAAAAAAGTATGCGCCGGCTGCAAAAGGTCAAAAAGAACGTCATCGTCGTCGTGCTCGCCACAGTGCTGCTGGCCGTCAAGAGCTTTTGGCCGGTGGCCGGGGAAAACAACAATTTCGTGTTTGTGCTCGACAGAACGCTGCCGCTGCTGATGTGGGCGACTGTGGTGCTCATCTACTTCTTCCGCTTCCGCGCACACAAGAACGCCGGCATAGAAGCCGACACCGAAGAAGAAACCTGATTCCAAAAACAAGCGAACAGCACCTGTCTGAACGGACAGGTGCTGTTTTTCTGTTATGATCCATCAGTCCTTAGTCCTTAGCCCTTAGCCCTTGACCCTCGGAGTCTCGCCTGCCGGCTCGGTCGGCGCTTCTGCCTGCGGCAGAGGTCTCCGCCGGAGACCCGCGCCCCTTGGCCCTAAAAAGAAAAGCCGCCTTGGGCGGCTTTTCTTTTTAAAGGTATCTCGCAAGATACTGATTGGTCAGCGACCGGAACCGCAGCGTGCAGTCGGGATCCTGCAGCAGCGCGTGGCTCGAATTGGGGAAGGAAACGAAATCGTGGGGCACACCGTTTTCCGTCAGCGCCGTGTCAAGCAACACCGCGTTGGAATACGGCACGATGGTGTCCTTTTCGCCGTGCGCCATCAGCGTGGGCACAGTGGACGCCGTCACCTTTTTGGCCGGAGAGATATTTGCAAGCGGCGTCATAAACAGTTGACCGAACGGACTTTGCGCCAGTGCGATCAGCGTTTGCGGCGACATCCCGATCACGCTGGCCGCCAGCTCTCCGGCCGCGCCCTGCAAAAACGCCGGGTCGGTCAAATCGGTCGGCGCGCTCGAGCTGATGACGGTCTTCACCGGCACGGGTGCGTCCGCCTGCTTCGTATAGGCATACAGCAGCGCGAGGTGGCCGCCCGACGACACGCCCATCAGCGCGGCGCTTTGCAGTGTGACGCCTTTTTGCGCGCAGAGGGTCTTTGCCGCCGCCATGGCCGCGGTGATGTCGTCGAGTTCATCCGACGGCAATACGCCCTTGCCGAGATAGCGGTAGTTGATATTCGCCACCGCATAGCCTGTCGGACAAATAGACCGGCCGGAACGCCGTGTCGTCCGCCGGCGTTTCGGGTGCAGTCGTGCCGGGATTGAAACCGAACAGCGACAGGAAAAACATCACGATCGATATCATGAGTGAAAGTAGCTGCTGCATAAACTCAAATCCTTTCTCTTGATCTGTCCGCATTATAGCACGGCTTTGCGCGTTTTGTCAAATACAAGGCGCCCGCTGATTCAATCGGATGCGCAAATCCCGGCAGAAATGTTCCGCCCTTTTGCAAAAAACCGTTTGCCGGCTTCCATGCGCGGAATGATCCGCGGGTCCCTTGCAATTCGGCGCCGCATCCGCTATAATAGAGCGGAAAGAAGGTGCGCCTATGCTTCATACGATCATTCCGCAGCCAAACGCGCTGCGCTTTACCGGCGGGGTTTGTCCCGCGCAGCGGCCGCAGATCGTCCGCGACGATACCATTGCCCCCGAAGGCTACAAACTGACGATCGGCAACGGCAGCATCCTGCTGCGCTGCAGCACGGACAGCGGCCGGTTTTATGCCGCCCAAACGCTGCGCCAGCTCCGGAACAGCGACGGCACGCTTTCCTGCTGCGAGATTGACGACGCGCCACGGTTTTCCTATCGCGCGCTGATGCTCGATTCCGCGCGGCATATGCAGACCGTGGACGAGATCCGTCGCCTGATCGACGCGGCGGCGCTGTATAAGTTCAACGTTTTCCATTGGCACCTCAGCGACGACCAGGGCTACCGGATCGAAAGCGAACGCTTTCCGCGGCTCAACGAGATTGCCGCCTACCGCGCGATGCACGGCTTCGGTTCGCTCGACCGCGCACGCTACGGCGGCTATTACACCAAAGACGAGATCCGCGCCGTCGTCGCCTATTGCGCCGATCGGCAGATCACCGTGATCCCGGAGATTGATCTGCCCGGCCACACCAAAGCGATCCTCGCCGCCTACCCGGCGTTGTCGTGCCGCGGCGAGCGGGTGCAGCCCGAAACGCGGGCCGGCGTGTTCCGCGAAATTATGTGCGCCGGCAACGACGAGACACTGCGCTTTTGCTGTGAGCTGCTCGACGAAGTGTGCGACCTGTTTCCGGGGCCATACTTTCATATCGGCGGCGACGAAGCACCCAAGCACCGCTGGCAGCAGTGCGACCGTTGCAAAGACCGTATGGCAAAGCAGCATCTTTCTTCATTCGAAGCGCTGCAGGGCGATTTTGTCAACCGGCTGGCGGCCCATCTGCGGCAACACGGCAAGCGCGCGATCAGTTGGAACGAAAGCCTGCGGGGCGGCAATCTCGCGCCGGACGTGATCACCGCCGACTGGATGGATCGCGAAAATCTTTGCGCCCGGCGTGCCAACAGCGGCGGCGACGTGATTATGGAGGACTTTTTCCACTACTACCTCGACTACCCCTACGCAATGACGCCGCTCAAAAAGACCTACGATTTCGATCCGCTGCCCGAAGGTCTGACCGAAACAGGCAAACAGCACATACTCGGTGTGGAAACGCCGCTGTGGACGGAGTATGTGGAGGATTTCAGCCATCTGTGCGACATGATGTTTCCGCGGATGATGGCGGTTGCGGAACGCGGCTGGACGCGCGAAACGCTGTGTGATCACGCCGATTTTTCCCGCCGCGCCGAAGCGCACCGCGCGCTGCTCGCATCGCTGGGCATTTCGATGCTGCCGCAGCCGCTGTGGGATCCGCAGCCGCTGTCCCGGTTGCAAAAACTGGCGCAGCATTACAAAAAGACGCTGAACAAAGAGACGATCCTCGCGTTTTTGCAGCCGAAAAACGACGCGGATTAAGCAAGCTTTAAGGTTGCACGCTATAATGAAATTGAAAATCAAAGAAGGAAAGTGTGACGAATATGTATTGTTCGAACTGCAACCAGTATAACGACGACCAAAACCGTTTCTGTGCCTTTTGCGGCGCACCGCTGCAAAAGCAGCAGACCGAAGCGTCCAACACCGGCAGCTATCAGGCACAGCAGCCGCAGTCGTTCGGCGCACCCGATGAAGGCAGCTATCAAGCGCAGCAAAACTATCAGCAGCCGCAGCAAAACTACCAGCAGCCCTGGCAGCCGCAGCAAAACGAACTGACAAAGCCGATTACCATGGCGACGCCGGTGGTCTCGCTGATTCTCAACATCGTCTTTTTCAACCCCGTCGGTCTGATTCTCGCCGTGCTGTCGCTGCTCAATTTCAACAACTACACGAGCGAAAAGAACCGCGGCGCGATGGAAAACGCGGAAACCTACAAGCACAAATCCAAGACCTTTGCCGTCATCGCAAACGTACTGGCCGTGCTGACGTTTATCCTGCTCGTCGCCGGCATTGTGGCGGTCGTGGTGTTCGGGGTTTTGCGCACCGGCAACGGCACGATGGAGTTCAACTTCAACGGCAGCGATTTGCCGCCCGAATTTTTCAACATGATTCCGTAAGTCAACAAACAGCGCAGCGGGCGGCCGATGGCCG
>CACWJV010000260.1 GCA_902761265.1 Oscillospiraceae bacterium
GTATGCAGACAGCGTGCTCACTGTCAGCGCCCCGGGCGTCTATTCGATCAAAGGCAAGCTCACCGACGGGCAGATCCGCGTCGACACCGACGACGAGAGCGACAAGGTCAAGCTCTATTTTGACGGCGTGGAGATCTATTGCAGCACGAGCGCGCCGGTCTATGTGGAAAATTCACCCAAAGAGACGCAGATCATTTTGGCAAAGGGCAGCGAAAACAAGCTGTCGGACAACGCCGACCGCACGATGACCGAGGCGCAGGCGGAGGATAACGACTTCGCCACGGCGGTCATCTACAGCAAGGACGACCTGCAGATCGAGGGCACCGGCACGCTGACGATTGAAGCGAATTTCAACAAGGGTATTTTCTCGCGTGATGATTTGCAGATGCGCGGCGGCACGCTCAACATCACCGCGGCGGACGACGGCATCCGCGGCAAAGACAGTGTGGAAATCTCCGGCGGCACGCTGCATATCACGGCCGGCGGCGACGGTATCCGCACAAGCAACGAAGAAAAAGGCGATATAAACATCGCGGGCGGCGACATCACTGTGATCAGCACGCTCGACAGCATCCAGGCTGTGGGCAATGTCGCCGTTGCGGGCGGCACGCTGCGGCTGCAAAGCGGCGGCGGTTATCAGGCGTCGCTTTCGTCGCAGGGCAACGGCACGGGCACGTTCGGCGGCTTTGGCTTCGGTGAACGCCGGCCCGAGGACGGCACGACCGAGGATACGGATACCGTTTCCGCCAAGGGCATCAAGGCGGACGGCTCCATCAACGTGGCGGGCGGCACGTTCCGGCTGAACTGTTTGGACGACGCGCTGCACGCGGACGAAAACGTGGCCGTTTTGGGCGGCATGTTCCGCATCAACACCAACGACGACGGCATCCACGCCGGCAAAGCGCTCGCCATCGCGGGCGGCGAGATTTTGATCGAGGCGTCGTATGAGGGCCTCGAGGGCAACACGATCGACGTTGCCGGCGGTACGCTGGATATTACCGCGCAGGACGACGGCTTCAACGCCGCGTCGCCGGATGACCAGAACGACATGACCTTCTTCCGCGGCGCACCCGACGCACAAAACGGCAACGGTGAAACCGCACAGCCGCAGGCGCCGGATGGCGGTGTGCCGACCGGAGAACTTGCATTCGGCGGTCCGCAGGGTGACCGCACGCCGCCGACAGGCGACGGACAAACGCCCGACGGCGAAACCGCGCAGGGCTCTTTCGGCTTTCGCCGGCAGGGCGGCGATATGGGCGGCCGCGGCGGAATGGAGCGGGCGGATGAAAGCTGCGTGATTACCATCAGCGACGGCACGGTCAAAGTGAACGCCGCAGGCGACGGCCTCGATTCCAACGGCAGCATTCAAATGTCCGGCGGCAGCGTGCTGGTGCTCGGCCCGACAAACAGCGGCAACGGCGCGCTCGATTACGCGGGTACCTGCGTGGTCTCGGGCGGTTCGCTGTGCGCGATCGGCAGCGCAGGTATGGCGCAGGGCGTGTCAAACGGTTCCATCGCGTCGCTGACGGTCGGGACGCAGATTCCCGCGGGCAGCACTGTGACGGTGCGCGACAGCAGCGGCAGCACGTTGTATCAGGTCAAAAGCGAAAAGGCGGCGTCGCACATCGTGCTGGCGGACGCGGCGCTCGTCAGCGGACAAAGCTATACGCTGGCCGTGGGCGGCACCGACGCCGGTACCTATACGGCGCAATAAGATAAAAAGAAAGCACCATCCGTTTTGGATGGTGCTTTTTGCCGCATGGTGTTATGCTTCGGCCTCTGCGCCCGTTTCTTCGTCCTTCTTGCTGAACCAGCCGAAGATCATCTGTACGAAATCGAACAGCCATTTTACGAAGTTGAACGCATCACCGAGGGTCGTCACTTTTTTCATCGGGGGTCGCCTTCTTTCTGTAGTTTTGAATGAAACCATTCATGGATTCTATGATACCATATCGCCGCACATTTATCAAGACCCGCAGCGGTGAAGTTTTGAAAAATGCGGTGAAAAATTGAAAAATGTGAAAAAAGGACTTGACGAAAAAAGAATTGTGTGGTATAGTATTCGAGCGTTGAGAGACTCGCTGGTGTAGCTCAGTTGGTAGAGCAGCTGATTTGTAATCAGCAGGTCGGGGGTTCGAGTCCGTCCACCAGCTCCATTCAACGAAAAAAAGAATATGGGTAGGTTCCCGAGTGGCCAAAGGGAGCAGACTGTAAATCTGCCGTCAACGACTTCGATGGTTCGAATCCATCCCTGCCCACCAACAAAAAAACGTCTTTTGTCTGATGACAAAAGGCGTTTTTTTGAATGATGTTTGCCCTGTCGGGCAAATGATGCTGCCTGCGGCAATGATGTTGCTTCGCGAATGATGTGTGCCTTCGGCACATGAGGGCAAACATCGCATCATTGCGGCACGAAGTGACGCAACATCATTTCGGAGCGTAAGCAGAGATACATCATCAGCCGCCAAAAGTGAACTGACCCCAAAAAGTTGGACAAAGATAAAAAGGCAACTTTGTGAGAATTGAATATTAAGCAGCTAAAATGGCTTGAGATCTGTGTTGAGCAGGTG
>CACWJV010000261.1 GCA_902761265.1 Oscillospiraceae bacterium
GAACCCGTCCCGGTCGCGGCGGAATAAACGAACAATTCAATCAGGGCTGCCACCGGGCAGCGGAATGCGAAGCATTCGGTCACACAGCGTTAGGTCTTAGAAGCGGTGTGACACGGATGCTTCTTTTTTTTGAAAGGAAGAACTATGAAAAACACCCTCCGGCGGCTGGGCACACCGCATGATCTGAACAAATTTGAAAAAGCGCTGTGGGCGCTCTCCCTCGCCGCGGTCACGCTGTCGTTTTTGCTGTGCGGCGCGTTCGATCCGCTGACGCTCCTCGCGTCGCTGATCGGTGTGACGGCGCTGATCTTCGTTGCCAAAGGGCTGGTGCTCGGGCAGATTCTCACGGTCGTGTTCGCCGTGCTTTACGGCGTGATCTCCTTCCGGCTGCGCTATTACGGCGAGATGATCACCTATCTCGGCATGACGTCGCCCATCGCGATTTTGGCGGTGCTTTCGTGGCTGCGCCACCCGTTCGGGCAAACGAAAACCGTTGCCGTCCACAAGCTCGGCAAAGCCGAGATCGCGCGGCTGCTGCTTTTGACCGCTGTCGTCACCGCCGCGTTTTTCTTTCTTTTGCGCCGGCTCGGCAACGCCCGGTTGGCGGTCAGCACCGTTTCCATTGCCACCAGTTTTCTCGCGTCCGCCCTCACGCTCAAACGCAGCGCCGCCTACGGGCTGGCCTATGCGGCGAACGACGTGGTACTGCTTGTGCTGTGGATCCTCGCGAGCGTCGGCGAGCGGGCCTATGTGCCGATGGTTGTGTGCTTTTTCATGTTTTTGTGCAACGATCTCTACGGCTTTTTTAACTGGCTGCGGCTGAGAAGCGCGCAAAAAGCAGACATATCTGCCGCCGGCGGTGCATAAACTGATAGCACACAGGGACACACTCCGCCGCCGGCACGGAAAGCGAGAAGAGGTTCGCGCATCTGCCGCCGGCGGTGCATAAACTGATAGCACACAGGGACACACTCCGCCGCCGGCACGGAAAGCGAGAAGAGGTTCGCGCCGCAGGCCGCAGCGCGGCGGGGCGTTCCTGTCCAACAAGCAACGCCGAACGGAGGAATACCATGACCAAAAAGATTTTCTGCCTGCTGCTGTGCGCCTTTTTGGGCGTCAGTCTGATCGCCCTGTTTGCCGCCTGCCACAACGCCGGGCAAACGCCGGACGAAACGGAGAGCTCAACCGACCTGTCGCAGCCGTCCACCGACGCAAACGCCGCGTTGACCGAACCGGCGAGCGGCAGTGACGCGCCGACTGTCGCGGCAACGGAAGAAGCTGGCACCGCGCAGGGAAACGATACGACGGACGTGTTTTCGCTCGAGCTGCCGAGTGCAGAATCCGAGGACTGACAAGTTACATAATAAAAAAACACCGCCTCAGCGGTGCTTTTTTTGTTTGAGTTCCTCCGCAAACGCCCGCAGCGACTGCAGATCGTTGAAGCTCGATGAGCTTTGCGAAATGCTTTCCTGTATAAACGCGGGCAGCGTGTCGTAATAGTTTTGCATCTCCTGCGTGAACTTTGCTTTGTCTGCCATAACGGTACACTCCTTTTCCGGCTGAGTCAGCCTTTTCGAAGTTAGTATGGACAAAAATCTGTGCCTTTATACATCGACAAAGCTACCGTTCATACCCTGTCCGCCGGCCTTCTTAGGCCGACACTGCCGCGGACCGGTTGCCCGCCGCGTCCACCGCCGTCACGCTGCAGCCGCTGCCGCTCGCCGCAAACGTGCACCCCGCAGTCGCTTCGACACGGGCAACCGGCTTGCCGTTTTGCGCAATCAGATAGTACGCCACGCCGATGTTGTCGGTCGCCGCATCCCAAAGCAAAACACCGTCTTCCGTCCGTACATGCTCCGGCGCGGCGGGCGGCTCCTGTTCCAGGGTGCAGCCGTTTTTCAGATAATCGAGATAGCAATCGTGATAGGCGCGTGTGCCGGTTTGCGGGCAGTAGTAGTGGTTATAGGAAAAAGTCACGATCTCCTCACAGTACTGCGCCGCAGTCTGCATCTGCTGCACCAGGCGGTCGAGCGTGCACGCGCTGTTGACGGTTTCGATCGTCGCCGGCGGCATCAGCGGAACGGACCCGCGTGCAACGGTCATACATTCGCAGTTGGCCCAAAGCTGCAGCCGCACGCCGCAGCTGTCCACCGCCGCGCGGTACATTTGCCAGACCTTCCGAAGATCGCGTTCCGGCGTCCACTGCGCGCCGACCGCGTCCTGGGGACAAAAGATATCGCCGTCTCGGAAATGCACGGCCTGCAGCAGCGTCTGCCACATCGGCAGCGTAGCGAGCACCGACGGCACCGCGATATACTCCGTAAAATACGGACTCATCAGCACCGGCATATCACTGTTGAGCGTGGTTGCGGTGTCGATCACCCGGTTCAGTCCGCGCGCCAGCGTGGGTACCGTCGCCTTCATTGTCGGGATATTGCTGATCTCCGGCGTGAAGTACCAGCCGTAAAACGCGTCCGGATACAGCGGATAATACCGCGCGTAGATTTCGCGCTGCATCTCGGCCATCACCCGGCAGACCTTGCTGTACTGGCCGAACAATCCGCCCAGCACCCACCAGCTTTCGAACGACGCAAGGCCGATAAACGCCTTTATGCCGCCCTTTTGGCACGCGCGCAGCGCGCCGTCGATCACATCGCCGTACCCGCCGTGGTCACGCAGTGCCGGGAGCTCCGTGGGATAATAGACGGTCCACCCGCCGCGCAGATCCATCTGCGCCGTGTCCTGCAAAATCAGTTTGTCCAGGCCGGCCTCTTTCATCGCGGCGATCTCCGCGTCCCAGCGGTCGTCATCCCAGTCCACGCAGTACCACGCCTGCAAAAACGAGCCGGTGAACACGGGTTCGGTTTTCTGCTGTGCCGCCGGCGCGTGCCCGAGCAGCGCCAGCACCAGTGCAAAAAAAGCAGCGATCGATCGTTTCAACATCGTGTTCTCTCCCTTCGGTTACCCTGATAGGTTCATTATAACAAAGAGGACGTCAGATTGCAAGCGTGTCTGTTTGGTACACGTTCCCAAAGATTCGAAGACCATCTGAAACAGAAAAAAGAACGAATCGCCTTTCGGCGGTTCGTTCTTTTTGTGATTGGGTGACAGAAATCCAACTGTTTTGAAGCATTAAAGTCGAACTAAAAAACGAATGTATTTAAAGGATAATCCTTTTGTAATTCTGCCGTCACATAATTCAAACCATTTAAATCTTGAGCCACTTTTTATATGCTTCTCCACGCTTTTGGGTGAATCGTCTACCTAAAGCTTCTTCATAATTGTATTATCTTTCCTAATTCCATCAGCGCTATCGAAAGCAAACTTAATAAGCCCTTTCAGTAGTGAGAACACTGATTGATAGCCTTGCAAATCTAATGACTCTGGAAAAAGAAATAACTAAAAGAATTATACAAATAAGCCCAAATCTTCCTTGCCCAATTAACTTGCAGAAAAAGACAGAAGAGGGTGAA
>CACWJV010000262.1 GCA_902761265.1 Oscillospiraceae bacterium
TGCGCGGCGTCAGCGATCCCGAACAAAAGCGCAAAATCATCGGCGAAGAGTTCTACGCTGTGTTCTGGGACGAGATCCGCAAGGCCGGCGACGGCGGATTCTTTGCGCAGGGCACGATCTATCCGGATTTCATCGAGTCCGGCAACGGCAAAGCCGCCACGATCAAGACGCACCATAACGAAGTAAAAAAACCGGCGGACATTCAGTTTGACGCGGTGATTGAACCGCTGCGCGAACTATTTAAAGACGAAGTGCGCAAGGTCGGAGAAGCGCTCGGGCTGCCGCACGAGATCGTTTGGCGGCAGCCGTTCCCGGGACCGGGTCTCGGTGTACGCATTATCGGCGCGATTACGGAGGAAAAGATCCGCATTCTGCAGGATGCGGACGCCGTTTTGCGCGAAGAGATGGCGGCGAGCGGTTATGAAAAGGAACTCTCCCAGTTCTTTGCCGTTTTACCCGACGTGAAGACCGTCGGCGTGATGGGCGACCACCGCACCTACGAGCATCTGATTGCTTTACGTGCTGTGACGACCGATAACTTTATGACCGCCGACTGGGCGCGGATCCCGTATGATCTGCTCGAGAAGATCTCGAACAGGATCACCAATGAGGTACAGGGCGTCAACCGCGTGGTTTATGATATCACGAGCAAACCGCCCGGCACGATCGAGTGGGAATAATATTTGAAAAGACAAACCCCAATCAATTAACGAAAGTTAGCTGATTGGGGATTCTTTATTTCAGCGATGCAATGATTTCTTGAAACGTCGGTGTTGATTTGAACGCTTCAGGCAGGGGATAGATTTCTTCAATCAGGTGTTTGACTCTGCTGCTCGCAACAAAGGTGCTGCCGAGCGTATGTTTATCAAACGATCTTCCTTCAAAAAAACTTGCGTGCAGAGTTGTGATTCTGTCGAACTCGTCAAATTGTTTTGCGAGCGCAATCTCTTTTTTTAAATACTGCAATCCTTTTTCATAGTTGCCTTTTTTCGCATATAAATAGCCAAGATAACCATAAGAAAAAATAATGTTTCTCCAATTTATGCCGTAGTTTCCATCATCGTAAAACATATTCAATATGTTTATTTCAGTTTTTACAGCATGGATTAATGCATCTATGTGATTGCTTTCGTCCGTGACATCAAAAAGATGTGCGATGCTGTGGCACAAAAGGCCTAATTCTTCTTCGATTGCTTCCATATCGTATGCTCTCCATGCATCTGTATCGTGTGGAAACAAATAAGATCGTAAAAACTCTTGACCGTCTCGCATATAGGGCATTTCATTTATGATTTGTTCGCAATCCTTATATGTGATGCCGCTGTTTTCATAGGCGGAAAGGGTATGATAATAAGAAGCTAAATATCTTTTTGCACAGATGCGAATCGTATCAATCTTGCAATTGTTTTGAATGTTTGCATAGATCGCTTTGATTTTTGACAAGTTTTTCTTATAGTCCGCTCCCTGCTTCCCGAAAGCTAAATCTCCCATCTGCCGAAGCTGTAATCGAAAATCATTCGGATACTTATTAATAGCTTCATTGATGATATCGTGCTTCTTATCTTCATCTGTCAGATTGTCAAATTCTTCAATGATACTTTGTATTTTTAATTCATTTTCAGCACGGTTCACGCCTAATAAGTCATCCACTGTGACGCCGAAGTACTTTGCAATTTCGGGTAATAATTCAATGTCCGGATAGCTTTCGCCGCGTTCCCATTTGCTGACTGCCTGAAAAGAAACGCCCAGAAACGCAGCAAGCATTTCTTGTGTGAGATCACGTTCTTTTCGCAAGCGCTTTAAGCTTTCGCTGAAATCAATGTACATGTTATCACCTCAATTACTATTTGGCGGTACCGCTGCTATGATTATAATGGAATTTGAAAACGAAAGCAATAACCGGTTTTTTGAATACGATTCAACTTTTAGTTGAACGATTCGAAAAGGAGAAAAGCCTTTCAAAAATGATGTGCTATTTTTCAGAAAAAGCCGCAAGAAACCCTTGACAACAGAAGATAACTCTGCTATAATCATTTGTACCGCGTGAGAAAGGCGGCATACTTGTTATGCCAGAAAGGAGCAATCCGCCCGTATCAGCGAGTCCATAATAAAGGAAGGAAAACCCTATGTACGCAATCATCGAAACAGGCGGCAAGCAGTACAAAGTAGAAGCAGGCGATGTGATCTACATTGAAAAGCTTGACGTCGAAGCAGACGCAGACATCACGTTTGACAAGGTTATCGCTGTTGGCAGCGATGACGGCATCAAAGTCGGTGCACCTTATGTTGAGGGCGCTTCGGTCAGCGCAAAGGCTGTGAAGAACGGCAAAGCGAAGAAGATCGTTGTCTTCACCTACAAACCCAAGAAGAACGCGAAGCGTAAAATGGGCCACAGACAGCCCTACACCAAGGTTGAGATCAGCGCGATCAACGCATAACGATGATCCGGATCACATTTTGCGAACAGGACGGTTTTTTGACGGGATTCATCCTGCGCGG
>CACWJV010000263.1 GCA_902761265.1 Oscillospiraceae bacterium
ACAAGACCGCCGCTTGTGAACGACCGGAACGGATAGCGGTCCATCTGCGCGGCGAGGTGCTCGTGGCCGTTGAAATCCTCCTCCACACTGATGAAGTCGACGTCGGTGCCGTTGAGCAGCGTGCCGATTTTCTTTGCGCGGTCGTTGGTGGTTGTGAAGACCGAGCCTTGGAAATCGCCGACCAGCGGGATGCCCGAAACGTTATAGGCGAGCATGCGCAGCGTGCCGGTTGCGGCGGTGTCGGCGGCAAACGCCGAAGGCAGGCAGGCGGCCGTCAAAAGAAGGCAGAGCAGAATGCAAAGTGTTTTTTTCATCAAAGATCCTTCTTTCTAAATTCGAAATGTCGTGTGTCAGTATAGCATGTTTTGCGGCAGAAGTCAACGCGCAAGCTGCCCTGCGACGCGCTGCAATACTTGTTTTTTGCCGTTTTCAATCCGGTCAAAGCGGCAAAGGAAATGACAGGGGCAGCGCCTGCAGCGGTCGCCGACCGGCTTTGGCAGCAGCGTCAGGTGTCTCATACACGGTTCCTTCGTTCGTGTGTGATCGGCTGTCTGCCAAAACAATAGCACAAAACGCGCACTTTGTAAAGCAGACG
Organism: Oscillospiraceae bacterium; assembly: GCA_902761265.1. Lineage (GTDB taxonomy): Bacteria > Bacillota > Clostridia > Oscillospirales > Acutalibacteraceae > UBA6857. Next base: position 596 of record CACWJV010000263.1, read on the forward strand.
AAGACAGAAACCGAACCTTTGCATCTTGCTTTTTGCAAAGCGGCAGCGTATAATAAAATTCGAACTTCAAATCTGCAGACGAAGGAGACGCCCATGAACGAGCTTACCATCCAATCCACCATCTATATCGGCCTCAACGATGCGGACACCGGCGTGCAGAAATTCAGCACGGAAAAGTATCTGTCGATCCTCAAAAACGTCTGCCGCAACTATCAGGTCGCTTTTTCCATCCACCGCATCAACGGCGGCTACTTCCATGAGGACGGCCGCTACACCGAAGAAAACACACTTTCGCTCATGCTGATGGATGTGCCCGAGGAGACCGTGCTCGAGATTGCCAAAGACCTGTGCGCGTTTTTCCATCAGGAAAGCGTGATGGTGACGACCGCACCGTGCAAAACCGTTTTTGTGCAGGAAAATCTGGATGCGCTGCCAGGTTGAACGGTCGGATGCGCGGGTCTTTAAAAAATTTCAATAAAACGTTTTTTTCGATTGCAAAAGCGAAAAAAATGTGATACAGTTATATTGGACGGAACCCACGTGTTCCGGGAATCTTGAAACATAGGATGACTGAAATGATTCGTAAACTGCTTTCTAAGGCTGCGATGCGGCTGATGGTAATCAAAGGCAACGGCAGTCTGCGCAGACTGGAAAAGAACGCCGAAAACCCCATGGAGGTCAACCGCGCGCTGCTGATGCAGATTTTGCGCGACAATCAGAACACCGCATACGGCAAAGCGCACCACTTCAGCGAGATCCGCACGATCGAGGATTACCGCAAAATGGTGCCGGTGTCCGTCTATGAAGACTTTGCGCCGATGATCGAGCGTACAAAAGACGGCGAAGAAAACCTGCTGACAAGCGCGAAGATCCTCGGCTATTCCCGCACCTCCGGGTCGTCCGGCGTGCCGAAATATATTCCGGCGACCGACAGCTCTTTGACGGCCTATGTGCGCTATACCTGGACGCGTGCCCTCGCGCTGGGTGCCCGGGAAAAGAAAAAGAACGGCGAACCCTTTCGCCCGGGCCGCGGTGTGTTCCTTTCGCCGGCCACCAACGAATGTTTGCCGAACGGGTTACCGTGCAGCAATATCGCGGAGATCGGCGCGCGGGAATACGGGCTGGTCTATCCGTTTATCCTCACCGTGCCGACCAGAGAGCTGTTCGATATGCACGACGGCGACTATATCTATAACATCTACCGCTTTGCGCTGGCGGATGAAGATGTCACGTTCATCTTCTCGGTGTTCTTCAGCGTAAACGTCAGCCAGCTTGCCTATCTGCAAAAGCACTGGCGCGTGATCGTGGACGATATCGAACACGGCACGATCAGTGACACCATCGACCTCAAGCCTGCGGTGCGCCAAAAGCTGCTGCGCCATGTGCGCCCGATGCCGCAGCGTGCGGCCTATTTGCGCAAACAGTTTGAACAGGGCTTCGACGAAACGCTGCTCAAGCGTCTGTGGCCGAATCTGACGGTGCTGTGCAGCATCGGCAACGCGTCGTTCAAACCGGCGGCGGACTATGTGCGCTCGTTTGCCAAGGGTGTGCCGTTCGATTTTTCGATCTACGGCGCGTCGGAGGGTCTGATCGCCGCGTGCTGCGAACTGGAATCCACCGATATGCAGTTGCTTGTGGATAGCTGCTTCTTTGAATTCATCCCGGCCGAAGCGGAATCCGACGCCGCCGAGCGTCCGGTTTTAACGCTCGACCAGCTCGAGCAGGGCAAAAAATACGAAGTGCTGATTACCACCTGTGCCGGGCTTTACCGCTACCACCTCAAGGACGTGATCGAGGTCAAGGGTTTCAGAAACAAGTGCCCGCTCATCTCGTTTGTCTACCGCAAGGGTCAGCTCTTTAACGTGGCGGGCCGCTCATCTCGTTTGTCTACCGCAAGGGTCAGCTCTTTAACGTGGCGGGCGAAAAGTTCAGCGAAGAGGATGCACGCAACACGATTGAAATGTTTGAAAAGAACCACGGCATCCATGTGGATCACTGGCTGTTCTATCAGGATGACAGTGTGATGCCCAACCGCTACGCGCTGGTTGTGGAAAGCGACGCCGATCTGGACTGGGACGCGTGCATCGACGAGCTGGAGGGCTATATGGGCTTTTGCAACAAGCGCTATCCCAGCCAGCGCGCCAAGGCTTTTATCGGCCGGATGGTCGTCAAAAAACAGCAGCCCGGCACCCACGACGCCTGGTCGGCGCTGTGCATCTCCCGTGGGGCGTCCGCGGCGCAGATCAAGCCCGTGCACTCGCTGGACAACGAAGAAAAACGTGCTTTCTTCCTGCAAAGGATTGAAGAACAATAAACATACTATAAAAGGAGGAATCCCCATGAAGAAACAACTCAGAACCACACTTGCGGCGCTGCTTTCCGTGCTGCTCATCCTGACCTGCTTTGTGCCTGCGTTTGCTGCGGTGCCGGAATACGGCAAACAGGGCGGCTACCTCGCCATCGG
>CACWJV010000264.1 GCA_902761265.1 Oscillospiraceae bacterium
GTGGCGGTGATGCCGGACACGGCAAGATCAAATTTGCCGAGCTGCACGCCGGGCAGCACGGATTCGAAATCCATCTGCTCAATCTTCAACTGAACGCCGAGTTTTTCGCAGACCTTGGTGAGAATGTCGATCTCGATGCCGGTGATGGAGCCGTCGTCGTTGAGATTTTCAAACGGCGGGAAGTCCGGGCTGGTGCCGATCACAAGTTCGCCCTTGTCAAGGACGGCCTGGAGCGAATTGTCTTCGGTGGTTTTGCCGCCGCAGGCCGCAAAGAGCGAAACGACCATCAGCATGGCAAGGACGAGTGCAAGAATCTTTTTCATAAAAAACAACCTTTCCTTTTTTGAATATTTGCATAAATATTCGTTCTTGTTTCGTTTGATGCATAAATTATACTCAGCAGCGGCCGGTTTGTCAAGGGCTTTTTGAATAAAAAACCGAACATCCGCCGATTTTTTTACCTTTGCCGGACTTTGTATGCATAATCGCATGCATATTCTCGTTTTTATGCATAGCAAGATGAAAAAATGATTGACAGCCCCCTGCTTTCCTGTTATAATAAAATGAAATATTTTGGAGCAAATGAGGTGTGCATATGTCACATTGTACGATTCCCGAGGGTTACACCTCCCACCTGTCGCTGCGCGAAACGGAGCTTGCCATCAAAAAGGTCAAGGACTTTTTTGAGCGTGATCTTTCCATCGAACTGAATCTCACGCGCGTGTCCGCGCCCTTGTTCGTCAACGCGAAGTCGGGCATGAACGACAACCTCAACGGCACCGAACGCCCGGTCAGCTTTGACGTGTTCAGCGGCGAGCAGTTTGAGATTGTGCATTCGCTGGCCAAATGGAAGCGCTACGCGCTGGCGCTGTACGGCTTTGAAGAAAACGAAGGACTCTACACCGATATGAACGCCATCCGCCGCGACGAGGACACCGACAACATCCACTCCATCTTCGTCGATCAGTGGGACTGGGAAAAGATCATCAGCAAAGAAAACCGCACCGTGGAGACGCTGAAAAAAACGGTCAAGCTCATCTATGCCGCGCTGCGCCATACGGAATACTATATCACCAAGGAATACAACTTTATCGGTTCGCTCCTGCCCGAAAAGATCACGTTCCTCACCGCGCTGGAGCTTGAGGAAAAATATCCGACGCTCAGCCGCAAAGAGCGCGAAAAGGCTGCCGCCAAGGAATACGGCGCTATCTTCCTGATGGGGATCGGCGGCGCGCTCCGGGACGGCAAACCGCACGACGGCCGCGCGCCGGACTATGACGATTGGGAGCTCAACGGCGATATCATCGTCTACTATCCGGTGCTCGACATTGCGCTGGAGCTGAGTTCGATGGGCATCCGCGTCGACGAAGAGGCAATGCTGCGCCAGCTCAAAACCGCCGGGTGCGAAGACCGCGTCCGGTATCCGTTCCACAAGGCGCTACTTGAAGGCAAGCTGCCCTACACCATCGGCGGCGGCATCGGTCAGAGCCGGATGTGCATGTTCTTTTTGCGCAAGGCGCACATCGGCGAAGTACAGTCCTCCTATTGGGACGACGAAACGCTGCAGTACTGCGCCGATCACGGCGTGAAGCTGCTTTGATGAGGTGACACCATGGACAACACGATTCGCGTCAAACGCCTGCGCGAAAACGCCGTGCTCCCCCGCCGCGGCTCGGCGGACGCCGCCGGCGCCGATCTGTCGGCGTGTCTGGACGCGCCGCTGACGATTCAGCCGCACGAAACGGTATTCGTGCCCACGGGCATCAGTGTGGAGATTCCGCGCGGCTTTGCGGGGTTCGTTTTCGCCCGCTCGTCCGTTGCCAGCAAGCGAGACCTGGCCCCGGCCAACAAGGTCGGCGTGATCGACAGCGACTACCGCGGCGAGATTCTTTGCGCGCTGCACAACCACGGCACCGTTTCGCAGACGATCGAACCCGGCGAGCGCATCGCGCAGCTCGTGATTTTGCCGGTGTTTGCGGCGGAGTATGTGGAAGCAGACGAGCTTTCCGATACCGAACGCGGCAGCGGCGGATTCGGAAGCACGGGAAGGAAATGAGTGCACAGTGCGTAGTGCATAGTGCACAGTGCATAGTGATTAGTGGTTAGAAAAACCGCCCGGGTGGGCGGTTTTGTTCGTTTATTTTTGGGTCAGGAGGCGGATCAGCTTTTGCAGGAATTCAAAGATGATGTGCAAAATATTTCTGACTTTGCTGTCCTTTGCCGGTGCGTCGGGGGTGTCGGGTGTATCCGGTGTATCGGGTTCGCTTCCGGCGCTTGCGTCCACCACCACATACAGGCTGAAATGGTCGGTATAGAATACAAGGTGGCTGCCTGAGGCAGCATTCAGATTGGGCGGCCGCCTCCTACTGATGATTTTCCCCTTCGCGGGTTGTCGTTCTCCTCGCTCATCCACGCCCGGCGCGTCCCTTTGCCCT
>CACWJV010000265.1 GCA_902761265.1 Oscillospiraceae bacterium
AGGAGTCACGAAAGAGTTTGGATCGGAATGCAGCGCCGGAATCAAGCAAAAATTCCACATTCCAAATTCCACATTCCAAATTCCCCAACGCTTCCTACACCAAGACCGTCAAGGTGCAGACCGGAACAGCGGAATACAGCGATATAGCCGCCGTAAGAAGTGCAGCCGCAACCATCGCACAGGCAAATCTTCCGTACATCAAGAGCGATTACTTTGATTATTCCTACCAATCCGCAGAGGTTGAGGAAGCTTTGGAAGGCGATGTCAATAAAGTCAGAGTTTCTGTCACACTGACAGAAGCAGCACACCCGTACAGGATCGTGATAGTGGATGCAGACGATCAGGACGCTCCGGTTGGTATGGAGAGCGGGTATTATCAGCAAACCGTTACCTTGACGCTCGATGATTTGGGGCTCAACAAGTCATATCCGGTGTGGATGGACAGCAACGATAACATTTTGGCTGTCGGCGCATCATATACGGCGAGATTTGTGGCGAGCGGCTTTGAGTCCGGCGATTATCAGTCTACCGGCAACAACGACTGCCAGATCATCAAGGTCAAGGCGGGAACACAGAGCGACGCGACCAACCATACGTCTGTTGTCACGAACAGCACCACAACGGCGGACAACGACGGAACCAATCTGGTGCTGCATCACAATTTCTATATCGTGGACTATTGCAGCGAGGGCGAGCTGATCGGCGGCGGCGTCTTGTTTGCGACAACGGATGCAAACGGTGAATACCGTCAGTCCAAAGCCGCGCAGCATCTTGCTGGCAAAGAATCGCGCGAAAGCTTTATTGAAAGCATTTTGTCCTCTCCTTATGATGTGGAATATAAGGCGCAGACGATCGATAATGTCGGGTTCCGCTATAAGCCCTTCAACAGCCATGAGGACGTGTTCCGCTATTCCGACATCAGTCATGCGTACCAAACGGTTTACACCGGTTCCAATGTCAACAACGAAAACTACAGAGGACAAAAGCTTCGTCTGTTTTCGTTCATGATCTATAAGACCGGCAATGATTACATCGTTGTTTCGTCCGAGGGCTACGGCGAAGTAGACAGATATTTGGAACAAGGATAAAACAATAGCGACGTTAAAAAGCGGAGGCTTTTGCTTCCGCTTTTTGAAAAGGGAGAAATGATATGAAAAGAACCGGAAGAGCCGTTATGCTTGTTTTTGTTTTGCTGATGGGTCTGGTGTTGGTGAATGCCGGCACAACGGTGTCGTATGCGGACACGTTCTTTACGGAGGGCGACTTTCGTTATGCGGTGACGACAGGCGACAAGGTGCTGTTAGCCGGCTACAACGGCGACAGCATGGATGTGGTTTTGCCGGAAGCGGTGAACGGAAGAGCCGTGGTCGGCGTGCGCACAGGCAGCTTTGAGAATGCTTCGATCCATTCCGTCGTCATTCCGGAGGGCTATACCACTATCGGCGCTTTTGCGTTCAGCGGTTGCCAAAGCCTCGAGACGGTTTTGCTGCCTGCTTCGCTAAAGACGATCGGCATGATGGCGTTTAATGATTGTAGCACGCTCAGTGAGATCGATTTTGATGCGGCAAAACAGCTGGAGAGCATCTCGTTCGGCGCGTTCCGCAACTGCCCTTCTCTTTCCGGCGTGTATCTTCCCGAAACCATAACCGAGATCGGCGACAACGCCTTTGCCCCTGCCAACGCCGTCATCTGCTTTGAAGACACCGCCGCTGCCGCCTACTGTCAAAACAGCGGCGCAGCGCAGGCGCAGATCCTCAAAAAAATCATGGGCGACGTCAATTTTGACACGGACGTCAACATCAACGACGTGACCGCCATTCAAAGACACCTCTGTGAGTCGGAGCGGTTTGCGCCCTATCAAATGATAACGGCGGACAGAAACGGCGACGGCAGGGTCAGTGTGGACGACGCCACGCTGATACAGATGTTGATCGCCGAATTTGATATACAATGGTAGAGGTGCCGTTATGTCTGATTTTTACGATAAAATCTACCGCGCCGTCCGGCAGATCCCTCCCGGCAAGGTCGCAACCTACGGGCAGATCGCTTCGATGGCAGGCAACGGCAACGCGGCGCGTGTGGTGGGAAATGCGCTGCATGTCAATCCGGCGCCGGGAGTGATCCCGTGCCATCGTGTGGTGAACGCGCAGGGCAGGCTCGCGCCGAATTTTGCGTTCGGCGGCGATGAAGAACAGCAGCGCCTTCTCGAAGCGGAGGGAGTGGAGGTGATCGACCATCATGTCGATCTGAAAAAATACCAAGCCGCTGCTTTGGCAGACAGTCCGTGACCGCTGCCGTGGTAGGCAGTCCGCGACCGCTGCCGCGGTGGGCAGTCCGCGCCGCTGACGTTGATGAGTAAGGAAACCGATATTCACGCGTTATAAGGTGATGGTTAGGAAAC
>CACWJV010000266.1 GCA_902761265.1 Oscillospiraceae bacterium
ATCAAAAGGTTGTGCATCAGATAAGTTCCGCAGTTGACGGCGGTGGCGCCGGGCACCTCCTGTGCGTCGTCCACAGACCGGAAGGCGCGCAGCAGCAGATTGTGAAGCTCCTGCGGTTTGCGGTCGCCTTTGAGAATCAGGTAAAAGCCCGTCAGGCAGCCCATCGGACCCCAGTAGACGACTTCGTCTTTCCAGTCGGGGTCGTTGCGCAAGAAGGTGGCAATGATGTGCTCGAGCGAATGCATCGCCGCTACGTCGATGACCGGCTCGCGGTTGGGCTTTTTCAGCCGGATGTCGTAGGTTGTAACGGAAAAGTCGCCCAGACGGTCAACCCGGCTGGTGAAGATGCCGGGGATGATGCGGGTGTGGTCGACGGTAAAGCTTTGTATCAGTTCCATATTGTGCTGCTCCTTTGCTTGTTGTTAGGATGGGTTGTGTTGTTTGCTTTTCGGTTACCGGCACAACACAATCTGTTTTGCCGTTTCGCCGTGGATCGTGTAGTTTGTGATTTTGCCGTTTTCCCAATCAATGTCCACGGTCACGCCGCCGCGCGCGGCAAGACCTTTGACACTGCCGGCGCGCCACTTGGCGGGCAGGGCGGGCAGCAGATAGAGCGCGTCGTCGTCCGATTGCAGCAGCATTTCGCAGATGCCGGCCAAAACGCCGAAGTTGCCGTCGATCTGAAACGGCGGATGCGCGTCAAACAGATTGGCATAGACGCCGCCCCGGCCGCCGCTGTCACCGTCGGGGTCGACGAACGTGAGCAGTTTGTCGACCAGACACAGCGCCCGGTTGCCGTCGCGCAGCCGCGCCCAGAAGTTGACTTTCCATGCGAGGCTCCAGCCTGTGCCGTCGTCGCCGCGGTTTTCAAGCGTTTGTTTGCAGGCGGCAAACAGCGCTTCGTCCTTCGGCGTGATCAGCCCGGCCGGGTGCAGCGCGTAAAGATGGGACACATGGCGGTGGTGGATTTCCGCTTCCTTCAGCGGTTCGTTCCATTCCAGCAGGCTGCCGTCCGCGCCGATTTTGAGCGGCTGAATCCGTGGGATTTTGTCGCAGACTGTTTTGTAAAAAACGTCGTCAATGCCGAGAATCTCACAGCTTTTTTTGCAATTAAGGAAAAGATCGCGCACGATGCTGTTCATCATTGCGCTGCTTTTGGCAACGGCCACATGGTTGTCGCCAAGCAAAAAGCTGTTTTCGGGCGAGTTTCATCAGCGGCAGAGCCGTTTCGCGCAGATACGCTTTGTCCTGCGTGTATTCAAACCGCTCAAACAGACTGCGGCAAAGCCAGCCCGAAGCGCCCGGCCAGAAGCCCCAGCACGCGTTGCCCCGTACCGGCGCCGAAAAGCCCCAGATGTCGGCGTTGTGGTGCGCAACAAAGCCGGACGCATGATAGTATTGCCGCGCGGTTTCCCGGCCGGTGACGGCAAGGGCGCGGATCAACTGCACCAGCGGCGCCATGGTTTCGGGCAGGTTGCACGGCAGCGCGCCCCAATAGTTCATTTCGGTATTGATATTGACCGTGTAGTTGGAGTTCCACGGCGGGCGGGTGCTGTTGTTCCAGATGCCCTGTAAATTGGTGGCAAGGCTGCCGGGGCGCGACGACGCGAGCAGCAGATACCGCCCGTAGTTGAACAGCAGTTCGTATAAGCCGCAATCCGCACCGCCCGGCCGGAAAGCGCGCAGCCGTTCGTCGGTCGGCTGGTCTTCATTTTTGTCGTGCAGATCGAGCGACACACGGCCGTAGAGCGGGCCGTAATCGTCCCGGTGGCGCTGCAGCAGCGCGTTGAATCCGCGGCTTTCCGCGCGGCGCAGCGTGTCGAGGCATGCGTTTTTGTATTCCCTGCCTTCGGTTGCCGGGCATTTGTCGAAACCGTTGTAGCTCGTTTGGATCGTGAGCAGCAGCACGGCGCAGCTTGCGTTCAAAATTCGAAGAGTGTCGCCGTCTGCGCTGACGGCGCCGTCGGTCAGCACCTTGCACGCGCCGCGGAACAAAACGCCGCTTTTTTTCGGATCCTCGGCATAGATCAGATTGCTGCAGGGGTAGTCCGGGCTGTTTTTGTCGGAATCCGCCGGGCATACGCCGTCCACGATCAGCGTGTCGCCGTCGATCTGTACGGTTGCGTGCAGCGGACTTGTCAGCGCCGCGCGAAACGAAAACGGGCGGCCGTCTTCGCTGTCGATCCGGTAGACCAGCACGTCGTCCGGGTACGAGAGGAACGCCGTCTTTTTGATTTCTGCGGACGGCGTTCGAAAACTGCTTTGCAGCACCGCGCTTTGCAGATCGAGCGTGCGGCAAAAGCCGTCGGTTTCGGCGGGCAGATCAAACGTCAGCGTCAGATCGCCGAACGGCATATATGCCTGCGACCAGCAGGTGAGAAAGTTTTGCTCAATCTCCGCCTGCGCTTTGTCATATTCGCCGCGCAGAACGAGCGATTTCGCTTTTTGATAGCTTTCGTATGCGCCGTCTTTTTTTATCGTGCGCGGACGGCCGGTCCAAAGGGTATCGTGGTTGAGCGAGATCAGATCCGTCTGCGTGCCGCTGTAGCACATGGCGCCGAGCACACCGTTGCCAAGCGGCAGCGCCTCGTGCCAGTTGTTTGCGGGTTTGGTGTAAAAAAGCATGTGGTTGTTCATCGGGCGCTCCTTTTCTGCTTCAGCGGGTTTGTTGGCAATACCACGCGATGGCGCGGCCGGCAAAGTCTGCAGCGCCGCTGCCACCGGCGCGGTCGATGTTTCGGGTGAAGTCGCCGCCGGCGGTATAGAGTTTGCCGAGCCCGGCGAGAATCTCGTCGGTGCAGGTGTAAAAATGCGCGGTGATGTAATCCTTGACCGTCTGTACCTGCTGCTGCACGGCCGGATCGGACACGTCGTGCGTTTGCAGCGCGCCGAACACGGACAGCCTTTGCATCAGACCGTTGCCGGCGGCCTGCAGGTCCGCGTCGCTTTTGGCGGCGGTTGTTTGTTCATATTCTTTGTAGGCGCCGGTGTCGCCCCAGCGCGCCTTCGCTTCGGCGGCAAAGGCGTCGGGATTGCCGTATTTGCTGCGATCCATCGTTTCACATTCTTTCTGTTTCGGTTTGAAAGGACAAAGCCTGTTGACAGCTTCCGTCTGAGACCATTATAACCCATACCATCCTGTCAAAGTCAAGAGGATTGCGAAGAAAACTTTGGCTTTGTCTGTTTTTTCCGGATCCGCGGCGCAAAAAACAAGCCCCGCCGGTGCGGGCGGGGCAAAGGGGCGCGGAAAAGCTTATTGCAGATACGCGCCGAAGAACGACGCCAGTTTGTCAAAGGGGATCGCGTTTTTGCCGCCGCCGTCATACAGATCGGTGTGCGACGCGCCGGGAATGAGCAGCAGCTCTTTGTTGGCGGTGTATTTGCTGT
>CACWJV010000267.1 GCA_902761265.1 Oscillospiraceae bacterium
AATCTTTTTTTTTTTTTTTTTTTACTAAGAGAACCTGCCATTTTATACGGAAGAAGTTGCTCATTTATTGATTTCTTCCGCTAGCAAGAACTTGATACACCATGTACAAACTTTTGCACAGGTGTTTGCTGTATGATAGCAGACAGGAGGCGATGAGATGAAAGCGCTGAAAGCAGGTTCGTTTTTGTCCATGTTCGGAAAACCGGGAGAAGTGACATTGATCGGCGGCCGTGTGGCAACGGGAAAAAGCGCCTTAGAGCGGCGTCTGATCCGGGAAGTGCAAAGCGACGGGTCTTATACCATTCTGGTTTTTTCCGATTGCGACTGGCCGTTCCCGAAACAGGACAATCTGCGCTATGTCAAGATTGAACCGCCCGGCTGCTGTATCACAAGTCAAAGTGCCTTTTTCTCGTTGCTGCGCATCCTGCCGGAACCCTGCTGCGCACCAAAAGACACACAGCCCCTTTTGGTGCTTGACACAATGCAGTGGCTGACAAACATCGGCGCTTCAAAAGTGAAACGCCCACCGCCGCAGCTGGTGACGTGGATGCAGACGCTGCGGCAGATTGCAAAGGAAAAACAGATTGCCGTGGTTGTCACAACGCATTTGCCGCGAACGGCGGAAGCACGGCGGGGCAAACGGATTTATTTACGGCATATTTCCGTGCAGTTGAGAACATATGCCGACAATATCGGCTTTTTACTGCGGGATAAAAACGACTGCGCAAAAGCAGAAGAGCCCCGGCTGCATCTGATTATGAAACGCCGCAGGAGAAGAAGACCGGACGCCGGTTCTTTATCCGCTGCGCAGGAGGCGAAACGCAGGCGAACCCATAGACAGTGAAGCTGGCCTGTGCTATAATAATGGTAAGAAGGAGGGAAAAGCGATGGTTTCCAACCGGGCAAACGCAATTTGTCTTTTAAAAGTATTGCAGGAATACTCCGACGAAAATCACATCTTATCCATGCGGGAAATCAAAGAAAAGCTGAAAAGCAGCTATGATATCACCATAGACCGGCGCACGGTTTACAGCACCGTGGAATTGCTGCAGCAAATGGAGTATGACATCTCCACCTATGAAGAAAACGGCGTTGGCTACTATCTGCGCACCCGTGACTTTGAACCGGCGGAGATCCGGCTTTTGACCGACGCCGTCTATGCGTTCGATTATATCTCGCCGAAACAGACGAAAGACCTGGCGCAAAAGCTGCAAAACCTTTTGAGCGTCCATGCGCGCAGGCAGTACCGGCACTTGCATGTGATTCGCCCGGAGCGTAAGACAAAAAATCCGCAGGTTTTTTTGAACATTGAACTGCTGGAAGAAGCCATCGGCAGCGGAAAAAAGGTGGCGTTCACCTATCTGGATTATGCAACAGACAAAACGCTGCAGCCAAGGCGCAAAGAAAAATATGTGGCAAATCCCTACGGTATGGTCTGCGAAAACGAGCGGTACTATCTGGTGCTGATTTTGGACGGACTGACTGCGCCGAGCTTGTATCGCATTGACCTGATGCGCGACCTTGAAATTTTGCCGCAGAAGGTCAGCCCGACCGTCGCCGAAGCGAAACTCAACAACACAAAGAACGTGACCTATGCCTTTGTCGGTGAACCGGAATACATCCGGCTGCGCTGCGCGGACCACGTGCTGCGGCATGTGTTTGACCGTTTTGGCACGGATCTGTTTGTGCAGGACAACAAAGACGGCACCGTTGGCATCGGCTTTACGGCGTCCCCGCAAGGCGTAAAATTCTGGGCGCTGCAGTATCTGCCGTATGTGGAGGTGCTGGAGCCCTTGCATCTACGCGAAAGTGTGATCGAAAGCGTGCGCCGGAATCCATACGGCGTCGGTCAGGAAGGAGAAAAACAAAATGTCGAATAATCTTTTTCATTTTGCAAACGGAGAACTGACACAGGACGGCGTGATCTGCTGGCTGCTGAACTGGTTCAACTGCGACAACCCGCGGCTCAAAGAAATGGCGGAATCGCTAATCCATAAAATGATCGGCAACGTACAGGTGGAATCCGTTGAGGTGTTTCAACAGTTTATGAAAATAGACGTGCTGGTCATCGTGAATAAAACCATCGGTATCATCATCGAAGACAAGGTGTATTCCTCCGTACACGACAATCAGATTCAGCGGTATAGGAACGAACTGGAAGATCATAACCATATCACTCTCGAAGGAACCGACTATACGCTCGATCCCCAAAAGCTGAAAACGGTGTATTGGAAAACTGGCTTCTATTACGACTATGACAAAGTGGTTACCGCCGACTGTAAAATAGATTCAAAAACGCTTTTGGAGCTTTTGGAACCCTATGGCGACGGAAGCGAGATTCTGGCAGATTATATCGTACGTCTGCAGGAGATCAGAGATTGGTACAGCG
>CACWJV010000268.1 GCA_902761265.1 Oscillospiraceae bacterium
CGGATCAGCGGACAGGTCAGCGACTTTTTCAGGGAGGTGCTCAGCCGTGAAGCTCAAAGCCAAAACAACTGACGCGGTTTCTCCGCTGGAGGAACACGGACGCACGCTTGCACGCACGATTGCGCAAAGCGGCATGGTGCTGCTGCAAAACAACGGTGTGCTCCCGCTGCAAAAAGGCAATATCGCCCTTTACGGTTCCGGTGCGCGGCATACGGTGACAGGCGGCAGCGGCAGCGGCGAAGTCAACGCGCGGCACACGGTCAGCTTTTGTGAAGGGCTGCAAAACGCTGGCTTTACCGTCACGACCGACGACTGGCTCGACCGGTATGACGAAACCTATAAAACAGCAAAGCAGGCATCTATCAACGCCAACAAGAAAAAAGTGCTGCTGCTCAACAAAAAGACGCTGGCCTATCTGATGAGCGTCACGTTCAAGCGTCCGGCGGGCGACCGGATCACCGAAACAGATGTGCAAAGGAGCGATACCGACACCTGCATCTATGTGCTCTCGCGCATGCCCGGCGAAGGACACGACGAGCAGGTCCGGCCGGGCAGCTATCTGCTGACCGACGAGGAAAACGCAAACATCCGCTTTTGCGCGGCAAACTACCGGCGGTTCATCCTCGTTGTCAACGCGTCGTTTCCGCTCGATCTTTCGGTGGCGGACGACTGCGCCGTCGGCGCGATCCTCTATACCGGTCTGCCCGGCATGGAAAGCGGTACGGCGCTGGCGGATATTCTCACCGGCAAAACGACGCCGGAGGGTCGGCTCGCCGTCACCTGGGCAAACTGCTATGCCGACTGCCCAAGCGCCGGGTGCTTCGGTACAAGTCCCGAAGTACACTATAAAGAAGGTACGCTCACCGGCTACCGCTGGTTTACGACCACCGGCCATGCGCCGCGCTACCCGTTCGGGTTCGGGCTTTCCTATACGTCATTTCAAACAGAATACGTTTCGGCGACATATACAGACGGTAAGATTCAGGTTCGTGTGCGCGTAACAAATACCGGTGCATTCGGCGGCAGAGAGACGGTACAACTCTACGCTTCCAAAACAACACAAACGCTGTTTGAAGAAGCGGTGCGCCTTTGCGGATTCGGGAAAACAAAGCTGCTTCAGCCCGGCGAAACGGACGAACGCACGGTCAGCATCGACCCGTGTACGCTCGCGGTGTTCGACGAAAGTACACACGAAACCGTGATCGAGGCGGGCAGCTACATCCTCGGCATCGGCGCCGACGCTTGCCATATGACGCCCGCTGTCAAGCTCAACGTGCCGCAACGGCTCGTCCTCGCGCAGCATAAAGTTTCCTTTCCGCGCAGTGCGCGCGTACATACGCCGGTCAGCTGTACCGATGCAGCCGCATACGACCTGCCGACACTGTGCATCGACCATGTCGCCGCAGTGAAACCGGCAGCGCCGAACGTACCCGCCCCGGCGGCGGAGCTTTCGGAAAGCGAGCTTGTCTGTCTGGTCAGCGGTTCCGGTCTGTTCGGCGAAAAGGAAGGCTTTCACGTGCCCGGCGCAGTCGGTCACTCGACGGCGCGATTTCTTGAAACAGGCATTCGCAATCTCGAATTCTGCGACGGACCCGCCGGTCTGCGGCTGCAGCGGCGTTCCACCGTGGACAAAAAGGGTAAGATCAAGCCCGTTGACACGGCGATCTCGCTCTATGATTATCTGCCCGGTTTTCTGAAAAAAGCGCTGCTCGGCAACCCGGACAAAGAGCAGATGCTCTATCAATTCGTGACAGGCTTCCCCGCAGCGTCTGTTTTGGTGCAGACATGGGACACCGCCCTTGCCATGCAGATGGGCGAACAGGTCGGGCGCGAGATGGAAGAATACGGCGTGGATGTCTGGCTGGCGCCGGCGATGAACCTTGTACGCGATCCGCTGTGCGGCAGAAACTACGAATACTACGCGGAAGATCCGATCCTGACCGGTCTGCTTGCGTCAAACGTCTGTCTGGGTGTGCAGAAAACGCCCGGCAAAACCGTGACGGTCAAGCACTTTGCCTGCAACAATCAGGAGACCGACCGCTATCACACGTCGTCCGAGCTCGACGAAAAAACGCTGCGCGAACTGTACCTCAAGCCTTTTGAGCTTGTGGTAAAGACAGCGCATCCCGGCGCGGTCATGGCGGCCTATAACAAGATCGGCGGCGTCTACTGCGCCAACCACAAAGATCTGATCGAGGGTGTTTTGCGCGGAGAATGGGGCTTTGACGGCATCGTGATGACCGACTGGCTGGCCACCGGCAAAGGTCAGGCGGACGAATGCGGCGCGATCAACAGCGGCGTCGATCTCATCATGCCCGGCGGCAAAGGCACGCTGAAAGCACTGCAAAAAGGCTATGTCGGCGGCACGCTCGATAAAGATGCCCTG
>CACWJV010000269.1 GCA_902761265.1 Oscillospiraceae bacterium
TGCGCTTCGCGATAGATCACAACCGCGTCGTCGCTGTCCGGCACCAGCCGGGAACGCGTGATGGATTTCATATCGCTGTAGGTCAGCTTGAGCGACACGCCGTTGCCGAAAAGGCCGACGCGTTTTGCCCGATCTTCCACACACAGCGACAGCAAAAACAGCACGTCGTCCACCAACTCGAAATTGGCCACGTCCTGTTGAAACGTCACCTCGCGACTGATGGATTTTGCGTCCTCGGGCCGCCAGGACTGCACCGGCCGGTCGTCGATCCCGCCGGCGAGCTGCACAAGCCACGCGCCCTGCTTGCCCAAAAGGCGCACGACGATCTCCTGCTTTTCGCGGATGTCGCGCACCGTGTTGACCCCGGCGAGATGCAGCTTTTCCGCCGTCTTTGCGCCGACGGTATAGAGCACGCCCACATCGCGGTCGGACAAAAGAGCGACAAAGTCCTTTGGCGTGCGGATCTCGAAATAGCCGTCGGGCTTTTTTTCTTCGCTGGCGGTTTTGGCCGCCGTTTTGCTGTACGCCACACCCACAGAGCAGCTAAGGCCCAGCTCGTCCTTGGTACGCTGTTTGATCGTTTGGGCAATTTTGCGCGCGCCGTCAAAATCCACCGCCTGCTTTGTGACGTCGAGATACGCTTCGTCCAGTGCGATATACTCCGCCGCGCTCGCGTAGGTGTTCCAGATTTCGTGCAGCTTCGCCGACACCGCCTTGTATTTGTCAAACTGCGGATGGCGAAAGATACCGTCGGGACAAAGCGCATACGCCTCTTTGATATTCATTCCCGACTTGACACCGAATTTCCGCGCTTCATAGCTGCAAGTGGCCACCACGCCGCGCTCATGGGGAAGCGAGCCGATAATCAGCGGTTTGCCGCGCAGCGACGGGTCGTCGCGCACTTCGACCGCCGCGTAAAACGCATCCATATCCACATGAAGAACAATCTGCTGCACCCGCCGCACCCGCCTTTCGTCATTTTTTCGTTATGCCGCGTCCGCCTTTCTTTGCATCCGGCGGCAAAAGCGCGTTTCCAGCAGCAGCGTAAACAACAGGCCGCGCACACAAAGCTCCGCGCACATGGCGCACCACACGCCGGCCAGCCCGAACCGCGGCGCCAGAAACGCCGCCAGCGGAATCCGCACGCCCCACATGCTGACAAGATTCAGCACGCTCGGCACCACGGTGTCGCCCGCGCCGCGAAACACGCCGGACGCAACGATCGACGCGGCATAGAGCGGTTCGGCAAACGCTTCGATCCGTAGCACCTGCGCGCCGAGGGCGCGGATTTGCGCATCGGTGGACAGCACGCCGATCATCTGCGGCGCAAACACATACATCAGCGCGCCCGACGCCGCCATCACCAGCGCGCCGAACAGCGTGGTCAGCCGACCGAAATGCTTCGTCAGCCGGAACTGTTTCGCACCGATCGCCTGCCCGATGATGGTCGTTGCCGCGGCGCCGATGCCGTAGCCGGGCATATAGCAAAGGCTTTCCGCCGTGATGGAAAACGAGTTTGCCGCAATGGCAGCATTGCCCAGGGGCGAGACGATGCGCGTAAACGCGATATAGGCCGAGCAGGTAATCACCTGCTCCACCGCCACGGGCACGGCAATTTTGACCGCACGGCGCAAAGCGGACCGGTCAAACCGGAACGGCTCGTCTTTGCGCAGCCGCAGCGTTTCGGAGCGGTGCAGCAGGCACCAGAGCATCAGCCCGGCTGTGACGACCTCCGAAAGCGCCGTACCCAGCGCCGCGCCGAGGATTCCGAGTCCTGCGCCCGGAATATGCACCGACAAACCGAGCACCCGGTAGGTTGCCGACGGAAAGATCAAAAGCGCGTTGAACACCACGTCCAGCAAACACATGAGCACCTCCAGCATCCCCGGCGTTCGCATATCGCCGCTGCACTGCAGCATTCCGGCCGCCGCGGAATTGAGCTGGACAAACGGCAAGGAGAGCGCAAAGACCAGAAAATACTGTGCGGATTTTGTGCGGATGGTTGCGTCGCCGCCGAGCCAAACCGGCAGCCGGAAGCTCACAAGCGACGCCGCGAGCGCCAAACACGCGCTGAAAAGCAGCACCGCACGCAGCCCGAGTTTGACAAGACTGCGCGCTTTTTCCGGTTCGCCCGCGCCGGTGCGGTTGGCAATCTGCACGGTAAAGCCTGTGCCGGCCGCCATGCAAAGCCCGCCCAGCAGCCATGTGCTTGACGACACAAGGCCGATGGCCGCGCCGTCGCCGGGGCTCAGGCGTCCGATCATGGACGCATCGATATATTGCATCACAATCCCGGAAATCTGCGCCAGGATCGCGGGGATACTCAGCCGCACGATCAGCGAAAGCTGCTGCGGTGTAGTCAGCGC
>CACWJV010000270.1 GCA_902761265.1 Oscillospiraceae bacterium
TGGATCAGCGCGCGCACCGTGTTTTCATAACAGGTCTGATACGCCGGGTACTTGACGAACGGGAACCTGCGTTCCCACGCTTCCTCGCTCTCCATGAACGGCTTTTCTTCCACAGATTGAAGAACAGCGCGTATATCTGCATTGAATAGCTCGTTCAAATTCTCGATCTGTTCCGTCGTCCGGAACATCTGCAGCGGCTTCAGTTCCCGATAAACTTTCAAAATGTCGAAAATATATGTGCGGATCGTATCCAGGTCGTTGGAAGTAAACGCACCCCGGCGCACCTCAAATTCCAGTGCCTGAGCCTCCGGTAGAAAAGCTTCTCCTTTTTCAACCAGTTCACTGTGGCGCAGCATCTCCACGCATAGGGCGCCGAGGGGATACTTTTTGCCGCGAAGATACAGATGGCGGTCGGTAAACTCCGCTGTGAAGTTTTGAAACAGGGCTTCCAAGGCTATCACCTCCAATGGATTTGTAACAGATGTGTTTTTTTGCCTGTAACGGCTGATGTACGATTTTTTGAAAAAGTACGTATTAAATTGCCGGGAGGACGAAAAACAGCGGATTTTGTAACGGATGTGTTTTTTTGCCTGTAACGGCTGATGTACGATTTTTTGAAAAAGTACGTATTAAATTGCCGGGAGGGTTGAAAGCAAATTGGCAAATACGTATTAAATTGCCGGGAGGGTTGAAAGCAAATTGGCAAAAGCGAACATCTGTTCGATACAATCATATACCATTCCAAAAAGAATTGCAAGCAAAAATCTTTTTGAACGGCGTTTTGCTGTACCAAAAAGCGTACTTTACAAAAATTCGTGTCTTCCGACCCTCATCCGGCGTCTTTTCCAAACGAAAAGGCGCTTTTTTATTGCCCGAAGGAGGTGAGAACACGCAGGGACAGCGTTACCATCCATACTGTTTCAATGTCAGAAGGGAGGTGAATTTTACGGAAAGCCTTGAATCATTGCTGCCCGAAGGCTACAAGCTCAAAGATAACGCTTTGTATTTCTTGAAGCCAGGCAAGGGCGAACCGACGGACGTGCTGCTTTGCAACTTCATTCCCTATGTCGTGTCGGAGATCATTCTGGACAGCGGCGGCAAAACCGACCGCGCCTATGAGATCGAGGGCATCGACAAGAACGGCTGCCTGCTGCCGCGGATCACAATCGCCGAAAAGGACTTCGACCGCATGGAGTGGGTGCGCCAAAACTGGGGCATGATCTGCAACATCGCGCCGGACTTCAACGCCGCACGCCGTCTGCGTTATGTGCTGCAGGAGACAGCCGACCGGGCAGAGCGCAAACGTCATTACGTCACGACAGGTTGGCGGGAACTAATCGGCAAGTGGGTCTATCTCTCACCCGGCGACCCGGAGCATACCGTGGAGCTGGAAAACCGTCTGCAGGGCTACGGCCTCTGCCGGAAGGACGACAAGTCCTTCCTCCGGCTGGTACCCGAACTGCTGGATACCGTCGCCCCATCGAATGTAATGTACCCGCTTGTTGCCTATGCGTTCTCGTCGGTGCTGAACCGGTTTTTGAAACAGGCCGGAAGCGAACCGAAAACGATTCTGATGCTGCTCGGCAAGACCGGTTCCAAAAAGAGCACGCTGGCCGCGCTGGTGCTGTCGTTCTTCGGTTCGTTTTCGCTGACCACACTGCCCATGTCGTTCCGAGACACGGTGAACAGCATGGAAAGCTCCATGTGCTGTCTGAACGATATGCTGACGGTGGTGGATGACCTGCACCCGAGCAAACACCGGGAAAAGGACAAGACCGACGCCATGATGCAGTCCATCTGCCGCATGGTCGGCAACCGGGCCCCGCGCGGGAGGCTGGGACAGGACTGCAAGCCGAGGCCCGATCTTTTGACACGCTGCAATCTGATCGTCACGGCGGAGCAACTACCAGACGTAGGTGAAAGCGGCACAGCCCGTCTGCTGCCGCTGCGGTTGCATCACGGCGACGTGAACAACGACGCGCTGACAAAGGTCCAGACACTCGCCGCAGACGGTGCTCTATCTTCGGTCATGTATCAGTTCACAGAATATCTCAAAGCGAACTGCCTGTGTAAAGGCAAAGTAGTGTTTGTAAAAGCGCTGCGCAAGCTGAGCACAGAGTATCGAAAGGATTTGGTGGAGAAAGCGAAGCGTCGCGGCATCAAACTGCGTGACCGGCTGATCGACGATCTCGTCAGTCTGGAATTCGGTGCGCGGTTCCTTTGCGGCTTCCTGGAAACGTCTGAGGTGTTCAGCCACGATGAGGCACAGGCTCTGCTGTTGCGGTTTGAGGATGCCTTCCTCTCAGTCGGTCAGGAACAGCAGCATCTGACGGTACGCGATCAGCCGACGCACGTCTTTATCAGCAAGATGATGACGCTAATCGATGCGAAGCTGGTCACCCTGGTTCGCAGAAACGCGGACGCGCTGCCGATGTACGACTCCGGTTTTGTTGGCTACTACGATGACGAGAACTACTATTTCGACAAATCTTTAGCTCACAAGGCCGTCGTCAGACTCTGCCGCGAACAGAACGAGGATTTCATGATCAGCGAAGCCGGTTTACGGGAAGCGCTGTGCAGCGAAGGGATCAGTATCTGCGACCCGGGCATCCATCTGAAAAAGATTCGTGTCGGGAACAACTTTCCACGGTGCATCTGCATCCCGAAGGAGGTCATGCGCCGAATCGCCGAGAGCACCGATGCACCCGAAGCGGACAAGCCCGCCGTGGCAACCATTCAGCACGAAGACTTTGAAGAGCTAATCATTTGAGCCAAATCCAATGCAATCTATGCAAAACAAGGAGGAACCGTCTTTTGACCGAAGGAAAATTCCGAAGGTCAGCAAGCATTGGATTTGTCTCCGCAAATCCCGCGGGGAACAGAAGGTTCCCGCGAAAGAGAAAAAAATCAATCTAAAAAGGAAAGGAGGTGTTTTTCCATGTCTACAAGAAAACGTCAACACGATCTACACG
>CACWJV010000271.1 GCA_902761265.1 Oscillospiraceae bacterium
CGACAGATTGAGTTTGCCTTTGTGCTGCTCAATATCCCGATGCTGACCGTGACCATCGCGTTTGCGCTGTTCACCATTTACCGGATGCGTGTGCAGTCGGAACGCTACAGGGAGCAGCTGAGCATGCAGGTGCAGCAGTTTGCATGGATGGAGGAGATGAACAACGACCTGCGTGTGTTCTGCCACGATTTTCCGAAAAAGATGCGTCCGCTGATCCTCTATATCGACGAGGATAAACCTGCGGAGGCGCGTGCGATGGCCCAACAGTTCACCGACTTTGTTGCCACCCGCGGAGAGCGGTTCCACACCGGCAACTACCGGTTCGACACGGTGCTGTTCTGTGAACAGCAGCTTGCGCTGAAGGACGAGGTCCGGCTCGACGTTCCGTTTGATACCGTCTTCCCGAAGGAGGGAATCGATCCGGACGACATCTATACGATCTTCCCGAACGCGCTCGACAACGCGATTGAAGCGACGCGCAAAGTGGAAGGGGAAAAGGTGGTCTCCCTGCATGCACGGATCTCCAACGACACGGTCTATGTGACGATCCGCAACCCGGTCGCGGAGCCGGTCAAAGAGAAAAACGGCGTTTTGCAGACCACAAAGCAGGACCGGGAGCACCACGGCTACGGTCTGCGCAGCATCCGCAAAGCGGCGGGGAAATACGGCGAAAACAACGTCAGCTACAGCGTCGAAAACGGCATGTTTACCTTGCGGCTCTATCTCCGGTTTGAGGCGACAAGCTGACAAAACACGCAGTTCACTCCCTGAAAACGGCTTTCTGCTCCCCGCGCTCTTGCCATAACAGGGAAAACATGGTATATCTAAGACAGCGAAGACCACTATTATTGGAAAGGTGGAAATAACATGAAACGGACAAACAAGCTTTGGCTAATCCTGCTGCTGACTGTTTTGGTTGCGGCGCTGCTCGCTGTGGGACTGACCGCAGCGGCTGAAGAACCGCTGGTGGACCCTGACGCTTGCATCGCTCTGCCTATGGGCGAAACGGTGGAGGTCACCACCGACGACGTGCTGCGCTTCAACACCGCAGACGCGTCAAATTATGTCATCACCTTCGATAATGAACAACCGCTGACCATCACGGTGCGATATGAGTTTTGGTCGCTCGAAATCACAAAAAGTGCCGCGCAGCATTTGACTTTGTCACGCAACTGCCCATCGGACTGCAACTATTCCATTGAAATGGAAAGTGAGACTGTGCAGACACTGCATGTGCGCGTGTGTTCTGAAGCGGATTACATCAACGAAACCGCGCAGCCGATTGCGCTGAACGAGAAAAAAGCGCTGACGGTCGGTCAGGACCTTCCCTGGCAGTATCTGTTGTTTACTGCGCCTGAAACGGCAAACTACACCATTTTTGCAAACGGTGTAAATGTATCCTATACAGTATCGACACAGCCGGCATGGAACATCTACTTTGCAAGCGGCAGCTTTTCTTCCTCGGACACCGTTGGAAACCGCTGTACGATGACGGCGGGAACGACCTATTGCTTTGAGGTGTATCCGTATTATTCCTCTTCCGACGTGCAGAATGTGACACTGCAAATCGTTCCTACGCTGGATCTCGTGGAACCTGTGGCGGTTGCACTGCAACAGAACGTCCCGGTGTCGCTCACGTTCGATGGTACAGAGCAAAGACAATATCTGAAATTTGTTCCCGATACGACCGATGTGTATACCTTTTATCGCACGGACGGCGAAACATCCATGGGCGCCAATGTTTATGACGCCGCCTTTGAACCGCTGCAGTCTTCCGCTCTGTGCTACGACACAACCATGCAGGCGGGGCAAACCTATTATTTTGAACTGCGCGCATGGGAAGCGGATCCGGCGGTCGAATTTGTCCTGATGACCCGGGATGACTTCCTGGCCATGAAGCGCGTTCCGATTTTGCTGAATGGAACGCTGGAAGCTGCCGGGGACGACTATGTCTCATTCGTACCGGAGACGACCGGCACCTATGTGTTCACTGCCCGGGACGGGGAAAACAACGGCGTCCGTACTGTGCTTTACAATGCCGACAGGAGAGATCTCGGTTATGACTACGCCCCGGGCGTCGGCACTGTGATCAGAAAGATAAACGCCGGCGAAACCTATTACTTTGTTCCGGAAAAAGACGCCACCTGCAAACTCGTGTCCTTGGAAACCTTCGCGCAGGAGGAGGGCTGGCAAGTGGTCTCGGAAAATGAAGAGATCAACTATGTCGGCGGACAGGACCAGTGGTGCGTCTTCCGGCCGGAGACAACAAAAAAGTACATGATCTGCAGCTTGAATGAGCAATGGGTCGATGTTCGCCTTTATGACTCCGACTTCT
>CACWJV010000272.1 GCA_902761265.1 Oscillospiraceae bacterium
AGAAGCTGCGGATCGATCTTTGCTTTGTACTTGCCGTACTGTTCGATATACGCTTCGTCGATGTGTGCTTTTTTTGCAATTTCGGTGATGGGCTGCATTTTGCACTGCTGTGCGATTTCGATATCGGTTAAGTATGCCATGGGAACCCCTCCTGAAAATTATTTAAAATAGTTAACCGCCGCTTCAAACATGCGGATGTTATAGTTGCCGGGTACGTTTTTGTAAAGGCCGTCGCCGATCCGCTCACTGTGCCCCATCTTACCGAACACGCGGCCGTCGGGCGACGTGATACCTTCGATGGCAAACACGGAGTCGTTCGGATTGAAATGGATGTCGTTTGTGGCGTTGCCGTCAAGGTCCACATACTGTGTTGCGATCTGACCGTTTGCGGCAAGCTGACGCACCAGTTCGTCAGACGCGAGGAAGCGTCCTTCGCCGTGGGAAATGGGCACGTTGACGATATCGCCCGGCTGCATCAAAGACAGCCACGGAGATTTGTTTGACGCAATGCGCGTGCGCACAATGCGCGACTGGTGGCGTGCAATTGTGTTATAAGACAGCGTCGGACAGGTTTCATCGGTGTCGATAATCTTGCCGAACGGCACCAGACCGAGCTTGACCAGCGCCTGGAAGCCGTTGCAGATGCCGCACATCAGACCGTCGCGGTGTTCGAGCAAATCGGTTACGCCGTCCTTGATCTTCGCGTTGCGGAAAAAGGCAGTGATAAACTTTGCGCTGCCTTCCGGTTCGTCGCCGCCGGAAAAACCGCCGGGGATGAAGACCATCTGGGCGTTTTGGAGCGCGTCGGCAAAGGCGTCCACGCTTTCGCGGATCGCATCGGCAGACAGGTTGCGGATGACAAGGATTTGCGCATTGCCGCCGGCGTCGCGGACCGCTTTGGCGCTGTCGTATTCGCAGTTGGTGCCCGGGAACACCGGAATCAGCACGGTCGGTTTTGCGACCTTGATCGCCGGAGCCGGACGGGACGAGGCGGTATAAGTAAAGGTTTCGGCATTGTGCTCTTTATTTTCAATGTTGCACGGATAGACGCTTTCGAGTTTGCCTTCATACAAATCAAGATAATCGGAAAGTGCAATCGCTTCGTCGCCGTAGGACAGCTTTCCGTCGTCGGTGATCGTACCGATCCATACGGTGCCTTCCACGTCTTCGGTCACTTCCAGCAGGAACGCACCGTAGCAATAGCCGAACAGCTCGTCCATTGTAAGCGTATCGTTAAACCGGAACCCGAAACCGTTGCCGATCACGGATTTTGCCACCGCTTCCGCAATGCCGCCCATACCGGGCGTATAGCAGGACACCGCTTTGCCGCTGCGCATCAAGTTGGTGACGCGATCAAACAGCGAGAGCAGTGATTTTGTTTTCGGCAAACCGTTTTCGTCCACCGCGGCACGCAGCAGCACAAGTTTGTTGCCGGCCTGTTTGCTTTCGTTGGAAACGATGTCTTTGACCTTTTCGGTCGTAACAGCAAACGAAACGAGCGTCGGCGGAACGTCGAGATCTTCGAACGAGCCGCTCATGGAGTCTTTGCCGCCGATAGAGCCGATACCCAGATTCATCTGTGCCTTGAACGCACCGAGCAGCGCCGCCAGCGGTTTGCCCCAGCGTTTGCCGTCCTTGCGCGGAGATTCGAAATATTCCTGGAAGGTCAGATAGACGTCTTCAAATTTCGCGCCGGTCGCAATCAACTTGCTGACCGATTCAACAACAGCAAGATAGGCGCCGTGATAGGGGCTTTTTTCCATAATGAACGGGTTATAGCCCCATGCCATCAGAGAGCAGTCGTCGGTGTGCTTTTGCTCGGTGGAAATCTTCTGCACCATCGCCTGGATCGGTGTGCGCTGATATTTGCCGCCGAACGGCATCAGCACAGTACCGGCGCCGATGGTGGAATCGAAGCGTTCGGAAAGACCGCGCTTCGAACAGGTGTTGAGATCGGAAGCGATCGCTTTATAGTTTTCGCAAAAGCTGCCGCTGACCGGTTTTGTAAACGGCTGCGCTTTCGCCGGGGTAATGGTGATATGCTTGTCCGCACCGTTGGCCTTCATGTTGACGGCGATCACGCCCGCCGAGCTATGGGCTCTCTCCGGCAGACAGTCGACGTTCGCCGGCCAATAGATGAATTCATCGAACTCGACCGTCACGGACAACTCCTGCATTTCCAGCTCCACGCCCTCCAGCGCGATCCGAAGCCCGTCGACGTCCCGGACCTGTTTCCAGTCGACAACGGTCCCGGCGATTTCCTTCATCTCCGTGCCCGACAGCGCG
>CACWJV010000273.1 GCA_902761265.1 Oscillospiraceae bacterium
TGTAAATACGGCGAATACCTCACCGTGTCCATCAATCCGTCCCGCAGCGAGCGCGGCTACTACGATCTGGACCGTCTGATCGTCAACGGCGAAAACGTGACCGACGAGGTCTCCATGCTGCAATACCGCACCAAGGTGACCAAAAAGATGACGATCACCGCGACATTTAAACCCGGCGAAGAAACCACCGCACGCGAAACGACGAATGATACGCTGAACCTGTCCGGCCCGAGCCTCGACGTGACCAACAACACACCCTACCTCGGCTCGCTCGGCGCCTACAATGTAAAAGATCCGTCCATCATTTTTGACGAAGAGAGCGGCAACTACTACGCCTTTTGCTCCGACAACGTCGTGATCCAGTCCAAAGATCTGATCAACTGGACGGCCAAAACCAACTTTTTTAAAACCGTTACCACCGACGACAGCACCCTTGCGCTCGACTTTGACCAGTTCGATTCTGTCAAAGCGTGGGCGGCGGAGCACGGCTATGAAAAAGACAAGCGCTATTCCTCCGCCACAAACAACCGTACCGTGCTTTCGCCCGAAATCGTGCGTGTGGGCAAAACCTATTATCTCTATTTCTCCATCTCCAAAGCCGAGGAGGCCAACGAGGCCGCGATCTTCTGTGTGAAGACGAAGGATCTCGCTTCTGCGATCAACAATAAAAAATGGACGGAGGTCGGCGTGGTGTTCAGCACCTGCGGCTACAGCGCAGGCACGGCGCCCGCAGCCGGCGAAAAGAAAGCGACGTCCTCCCGTTATGATGCGTCCTATGCGGTGCATCCCAGCGTGGTGCGCGGCGCCGACGGCAGCATGTACCTCGCTTATGGCGGCACCTGGGGCCGTGCGGAGATCCACGGCGCAATCTATCTGCTCGAACTCGATCCGCAAACGGGTCTGCTCAAGGAAAACAGCGCCATCAACGCCACGGGCGATTCCGTCTCCACCGTGCACGGCGTCACGCGCTATCACACCGGCGTGCTGATCGCGCAGCCCGGTTCGATCCCCGAACACAGCAAAAATGAGGGCAGTCTCATCTGGGGCGCGGAGCTGGTGCGCAAGGGCGACTACTATTATCTGCTGATGACCTACGGCGTTGACGCGCGCAACTGCTCCATCCGTGTGGCCCGCAGCGACAACCCGTCAGGACCTTATCTCGACTCTCTGGGACGCAATGTATCGAAATTCGAATCCCAAAGCTTCCTCAGCCGCGACCAGTACCACAAGGGCGACATCCTGCTTGCCGGCTACAACTTTGACCGCTCCAACGACGGCGGCGTATCCTATCTCAACGTCGGCAAAGCCTCCACAGCGAGCCCGAGCGTCATCAAGACCGCGGACGGGCAATGGATTCTGGCGTCGCATTCCCAAATTTATTTCAAGATCGACGGCGCGTTGGAGACCGGCTATGACAACGCGAAAGCGCTGGAACAGCCTCTTGACGCCAAACCTGCCATGGAGATCCGTCAAATCCTTTGGAACGACAACGGCTGGCCGCTTGCCGTGCCGGAAGCCTACGACGGCGAAACGGTCAAGGAGAAGTTCAGCGCCAAGCAGATGTATGGCGAATGGGACGTGGTGATCTTTGACCGGATGGACGGCTCCGTTGTCGCGGAACCTGCCTGCAGCCATTCCCAGATGGTTTCGATCCTGTCAAACGTTGCGATTACCAAGGAGAATATCGACAAAAACACAAAGCTCGAAAAACTGTATTTTGCAAAGCGGAACAGCCGCTCGTTTGAGATCAGTCTCAACGGCGAACTGTTTGTGATCTATCCGGTCGTCGCGTGGGACTGGGAGCTTGAAAAAGCCACGCTGACCTTTACCGGTCAGGGTGAAAACGGCAGCACCGTCTGGGGCAAAAAGAGCTTTTCCTCTATGACGGGTCTGTATACCGACACGCTCTACTATCTGCTCGATCAGGCCGACCCGGAAACGCTGCGTCCGCAGTATGAGGCGAAGCTGAAAAAGATTGAAGCCAACCCGACACAGGCGCAGATCAACAAGCTGTGCACCCAGCTCATTGCGGCGCTGCAGGCGCAGTAAGAGCGGTCAGCAGTCAGCGGAGCGATGGCAAGAGGGCAAGAATACAAGAAACAAGAATACAAGAATACAAGAATACAAGAAGAACGGCTGCCGCAGGGGGATTCTGCAGCAGCCGTTTTGACCGTTTATGTATATTGGTTCCATCCCGGGAAACACTATATCCAGTCAAATAAAAAGGGATGGTTCAACCATGCAAAACAGAAAATCAAA
>CACWJV010000274.1 GCA_902761265.1 Oscillospiraceae bacterium
CAACTTCGGGCTGACCCGCGCCGACGGCAACGGCACCTACTACAACGTGGCGGCCTATTGCGGCAACCACTACTCGCTCAGCGGCATGATCTCCAACAGCACCGATCTGACGCAGGACGAGTTGGACGCCATCAGCACCGAGATCCGCAACCACAACCATTGGGCGTTCTTCGGCTCCAACTGCTCCGACTTTGCCGTGCGCATCTGGTCGCTCGGCGGCGGCGAGCTGACCATCAGCTATGTGCTGCCCGTGTTTACCAAATGGCAGATGAAGCTGCACGGCAACGAGGGCTATGTCAAAATGACAAACGTATCGGCAAACCAGGTCAAAAAGCAGGTCGGCGAAGGCGACAGCGCCACGCTGGTCACCTGTTCGCCCGGCACGATTGCGAAAGAGATCGGATAACAAAAAGCACCCTGAGGGGTGCTTTTTTTAGGGCCGAGGGCCAAGGGCCAAGGGCCGAGGGAAGGAGTCGGGGATTTGAAAACGGCCGAGCCTTTTCAAACGTAAGAAAGTCGTAAGAATGTTTTAAAGAAAACCTGTGTTTCGTCTGCTATACTGAAAGCAGAAAGGACGTGGACGTATGCAGGAATCACCGGAAACGAAAAAACTGACGAA
This sequence comes from Oscillospiraceae bacterium, assembly GCA_902761265.1. Classification (GTDB taxonomy): domain Bacteria; phylum Bacillota; class Clostridia; order Oscillospirales; family Acutalibacteraceae; genus UBA6857. Next base: position 620 of record CACWJV010000274.1, read on the forward strand.
AAGAATCGTGCGGCTGTTTTTCATCGTGCTTGCTTTTGTGCTGCTGCTGACCGGCTATGACCACTATGCGCCCTTAGTGTTCGGCAACAACAAACCTCTGACCGAGGGCGGAAGTTCGGGCATCCTCTACTGGCGCGACCGGCGCATTGCGCGGCTGCAGCCGTCAGTGCAGCTCAACGAAAACAGCGCGTGGACGGCGGACGACGTGGCAGCCGCCGTCGACTGGCTCAAGGACTTTTTTATGTCGCGAAAGATCGAATACGGTCTGTGTGCCGTGCGGTTTTGCGAAACGGATGCCGACCGCCTGCTGCAAAACGTGACCGCGCCCGCAGATACGCGCCTGCTTGCGCTGACATGCGATTACAACGTCTACGACGATATGGGCGAAGACAAAACCGGCTATTACCCGGACGCCGTGTTTGTTTTGCAGCAGTCCGCCGATGGCGCATGGTCGCTGCCGGCCGGCGATCCGGCGATCGAAGCGATCGTCTGTCCGCTGGAAAAGCATGCGTTTTAGGGCCAAGGGCCGAGAGTCGAGGGCCAAGGGCCAAGGGCCGAGGGAAAGGATAAAAAGATAAAGGGATTAAGGGGTTGATGGGTGCGGCAACTCTTCGGCACGGCTGAAAATGCAGCGAAAGCCGACCGAGCATCGCTTCACTCCGTCTCTATTCCCTATTCCCTATTCCCTATTCCCTAGTCCCTAGTCCCTTCCCTTGGCCCTAAAAAAGCACCTCACGGTGCTTTTTTTATTGCCACAAGGATCTCCCGCAGTTTTTCGCCGTTTTCCACATCCTCCACCAGCAGCATCGGCTTCGCGCCGGGATAGGGCGTTTCCATCGGCGCGTCGGGCAGCAGCGCCCGGAATGCCGGCAGGGGCTTGAGCAGCAATCGGTCGTCATAGATCCCGCCGAACAGCACGCCGTCGAGATAGAGCAGATATTCGCCCATCATCTTGCGGCTCGTCAGCCCGGGCAGAGCGATCGTGTCGACGACCAGATCGAGATAGCTTTTGGATGACGCCATGCGATTACCTCCCGAAAAAGATTTCATACAGCAGGTTTTGCGCGTCCTGCTTCGTAAAGCCGCCGGGCGACTGCTTGAAGTTGTTTGGTACCGCGTCGTCCCAGCGCGTGCAGGCGCGGTCGATCTCGTCCTTTGTCAGCGTCACACCGCGAAGATCGGTCAGCGCTTCGACCGTTTTGCAAAACGTCTCGGCGTCCGTGCCCATCGCGTCGAGCATCTTCGCTGCTTTGTCGGGTGTATGTTCGCACGCGCGGCGCAAAAACGCCGGCAGAAACACCGCGCAGGCGGTGCCGTGGAGCGTGCCGTGGTTTTCCGTCAGGATATAGCCGAGCGGATGGGGAAACGCCGTACCGCAATAGGCGAGTGTGATTCCGGCCCACAGCGAGCCGTAATAGAGCCGGGCGCGCCCTGCTTCACCGGGCAGATCCTTCGTTTGCAGCAGCGTCGTGAGCCCGTCCCACAGCATCGCCATCGCCTTTTCGCCGCAAAGCGAAGGGATGTCGGTGCATTTTGCCGTACAGTAGCCCTCCATCGCGTGGGAGAGGGCGTCGAGCGCGGTGGAAACGGTGACGCCGTAGGGCATGCTCGCCGTGTAGTGCGGGTCGGCGAAGGTCAGC
>CACWJV010000275.1 GCA_902761265.1 Oscillospiraceae bacterium
GCCCGCATCCCGGCAACGGAGAAGAAATAAAACTGAACGGTGATCTGTCCGGACTGCCGTTGAAACAGCCTGACCGTTTTGATGTCGCTGCGTGGAATCCGTTGAAGTGTCAGCCACCCGAGCTTCACCAGGACAGCGTCATCCGTAAAATGCACCCGCTGCAGCGTCAGAACCACCGGCAGATTCAGCAGCAGCGTCGAAGTGATAAACACGATGAGAATCCCCTGCCAGTCCCCGTCGGTTTTGTCGTGAATCAGAAGCATCATTAAAAGCACAAGGAAAAACGGAAACAGCCACAGAACGATCTGATAGACAAACGCCGTTCGAAACTGAAAAAAGCTTTTTTTCAACATCGAGGAATATAACCTCCTTTACACCGCATCTGTGCTCATCATACACCCAATACAGGCGGTTGTCAAGCTGTGCGGCGCGTTGAAACTGTTGCGGCTGCCCCGCGGGCTGATGGAATTGGAAAAGCTTTGATTTAGTCATCCACAGGCCGACCGCTGCAATATAACCGCTGACTGCTAACCGATGGCTGCTGACAGCTGTCGACTTACGACTACATGAAAACACGGCCGCGGATTTTTCCGCAGCCGCACTTCTTCATGCTTAATTAGTACGCTTTTCCCCACATAACCATGCATTTCGCCGGTTTGCCGCAGCAAATGCAGACGTCGGAAAGCTGCTCTTGCTCAAACGGAATGCAGCGCGAGCCGACGCCGGTCACTTCCTTGACCTTGTCTTCACACGCTTCGTCGCCGCACCACATGGCTTTGACAAAGCCGTCGCCCTTTTCTTCGAGCGCCTTTGTGATCTCGTCCATCGTCTTGCACGCATAGGTTCTGCGTTCGCGGTTTTCCAGCGCGTTTTTATACAGCGCGTCGCGTACTTCGGTGAGCTTTTCTCTCACAGCGTCCGCCGCATTTTCGAGCGGCGTGACCGTCTTTTCGCGGTTGTGGCGCGTGACGATCACGCAGTTGCCGCTTTCGATATCGCGCGGGCCGAGCTCGATGCGGACAGGTACGCCTTTCATCTCGTATTCGGAGAACTTCCAGCCCGGGCTGTTGTCGCTGTCGTCGAGCTTGACGCGGATGCCGGCGGCGGCGAGGGTGTCTTTCAGCTCGTTCGCCTTTTCCAATACGCCGGGCTTGTGCGCCGCCACGGGGATAATGACCGCCTGAATGGGAGCCACTGCGGGCGGCAAAACCAGACCGTTGTTGTCGCCGTGGGTCATAATGATTGCGCCGATCAGCCGCGTGGTCACGCCCCAGGACGTCTGGTGGGGGTATTCAAGCTTGTTTTCCTTGCTCTGATACTGGATACCGAACGCGCGGGCAAAACCGTCGCCGAAGTAGTGCGACGTGCCGGCCTGCAGCGCCTTGCCGTCGTGCATCAGCGCTTCGATCGCATAGGTCGAGACCGCGCCGGCGAACTTGTCGCTTTCGGTCTTTTTGCCCTTGACGACCGGCATTGCGAGGTACTGTTCGCAAAAATCGGCATAGATGTTGAGCATCCGCTCGGTCTCCTCAATCGCCTCCTCGGCGGTGGCGTGGATCGTGTGACCCTCCTGCCACAAAAATTCGCGGGAACGCAAAAACGGGCGCGTGGTCTTTTCCCAACGCACGACGCTCACCCACTGGTTATACAGCTTCGGCAGATCGCGGTGGGACTGGATGATGTTGGCGTAGTGTTCGCAAAACAGCGTTTCGCTGGTCGGGCGCACGCAAAGGCGCTCCTCGAGCTTTTCGGTGCCGCCGTGGGTGACCCACGCCACTTCGGGCGCGAAGCCTTCCACGTGGTCCTTTTCTTTTTGCAAAAGGCTTTCGGGGATAAACATCGGCATACAGACGTTTTCGTGCCCGGTCGCCTTAAACATCCCGTCAAGAATGCGCTGCATGTTTTCCCAGATCGCATAGCCGTAGGGACGGATCACCATGCAGCCCTTGACAGACGTGTATTCAATGAGTTCTGCTTTTTTGACAATGTCGGTATACCACTTCGCGAAATTCTCTTCCATCGACGTGATATCTTCGACCATTTTTTTCTGTTGAGCCACAACTGCTCCTCCAATGCTGCGTTATTTTAAGCAATTCCCATGCCGGAAACCGAGCCGAGCAAATTCGGAATTCGGAATTCGGAATTCGGAATTGTGGGACGCCGCCTGCGGCGATGCGTCAAATGTGTAAAGGCAAGGTGATTTCTTTGCCATAAGAGATTGCAATTCGGTTCGTTGGCGGGTGATCGG
>CACWJV010000276.1 GCA_902761265.1 Oscillospiraceae bacterium
CTCCTCGGTCAGTGCATAGCCAAGCGAGACGAGGATGCCTTTAATCTTTTCGCCGTCGGCCACGTTGCCCTGGCAGCCGTAGGTGTGGACAAATGCCAGTGGCTTACTGTCCGGGAAACGCGATTGCAGCACAGATTCCACCATAGCGGCATATTCTTTTTGTTTGTCGAGTTCCGCCTGCGGGACCGCGAAGCGGGACGATAAAGCTTGTTCCTGCAAAATAAGCTCCTTTGTATTCATGGGTTTGTATCTGTTTCGTTTTCATCGCTCGTACTGAGCGCAACAAGTTTTTTCAACCGGTGGTTGACCGCCGAACGGGTCATCGGCGGCGAAAACAGCGCGCCGAGCTCCGCCAGAGATGCGTCGGGGTTTTCCTCGCGTGCGGCTGCCACCTGCTGCAGTTCGGGATCCAACAGCACGAATCTGCCGCTTTCACGCAGAGCACGGATGGCGTAAATCTGTTCGCAGGCCGCAGCGGCAACGCGTGTGGTGTTGGCGTCGTCGAAATTTGCGCGGCGGTTGGACACATTGCGGAAGTTTTTATAGATCTTGATATGTGCAATCTCAAATGCGGACAAAGAAGCGCCCATAAGATGCAGCAAATCTTCAATGCTTTCGCTGTCCTTGACATAGATCACGTTAACATATCTACGCACCATGTGTTTGGCTTTGATGCCGGCTTCGGTCAACAATTTGAGCAGATCAAAGCTTAACGTGCGGTATGGAACAACAAATTCGAGATGGTAACTCTTATTGGGGTCGCTGACTGTGCCGCAGGAAAGGAACGCTCCTTTGATGAATGCGTTGTTGCAGCAGTTGAGACCTTCCTCACCGCCGCTTTCATTTAAAAGGTTGGCACGGTTGACGCGAAGCAGCGCTTCGTTGCCGCTGACGGAAAAAGCGGAAAGCACCTGCGGGATCTGTTTTTGCGCCACACTGACGGTATATTTTCCGGCGTCGGAGACCTTCGTTTGCGGCTGTACCTGCGTCTCGGTTTCCAGCAGGGTTTCATACATCTTTGCCACACAAGCGTGGTCAGTCATGATGGAAACGCCCTGCGTCGAAAATTCGCGTGCAAACAGCAGCATGCCGTATGCCATAGCGTGCAGACAGCAGGGAGACTGCGGCAGATTTTGCGCAATCTCTTCTTTGACTGAATGGGAAAACGACAAGCGGCACACCTCCGTTCCGGTTCATCCTTTACATGGTTGGTTATTTCATAATATCGCGGTGGCTTACGCTCGCGCGGTATTTTTCTTGGAAATGCTGATAAAACAGTTGGGCGAAGGTCACCGAGCGGTGATGACCACCTGTGCAGCCGAACGCGAAAATGAGCTGGCTGCGGCCTTCCTTCTGTGCCAGTTCCACAGCGTAGTCACAAAAATTTTCAAGCTTTTGCAAAAACGCTTTGGACGCGTCGCTGTTCATCACATAGTCACGCACGGGCTCGTCCAGACCGGTCTGATGCTTAAGCTCAGGCACATAGAACGGATTGGGCAGAAACCGGACGTCAAACACAAAATCCGCGTCGTTTGGAATGCCGTGTTTGAAACCGAACGACATGCAGTGCAGATGCAGTGTTTGTTCCTTTTTGTCGGAAAACATACCAAGTACACGCACACGGCACTGCATAGCGGACAGATTGCTCGTTTCCAGCAGATAGTCCGCTTTGGCACGCGCCTGCGATAGCATTTTGCGCTCCATCGTCAGCGCCTGCTGTACCGAGGCGGCTTCGCCCTGCAGCGGATGGCGGCGGCGTGTCTCTTTATAGCGCTTGATCAGCACATCGTCGTCCGCGTCGAGGAACATCAGTTTAAAAGGAATCTGCAGTTCTTTGAGTGTGTCAAACACATCGAACAGTTCCGAAAACGACTGTCCTGCCCGGACGTCTGTAACAACGGCGACACGCGGGTGCTCCTGCGATTTGGTCAAAAGCTGTGCAAAGACCGGAATCAACTGCGCAGGCAGATTATCTACGCAAAAAAAGCCGATATCTTCGAGTGCGTTCATCACACACGATTTTCCCGCGCCGGACATGCCGGTGATGACAACGAATTCCATGCTATCTTCTTCCTTTTAGATACACTTGATCTCCGGCTCAAGCAGCACACCGCACTGCTCAAACACCGTTTTTTGACAATAAGCAATGAGATCGGTCACGTCTTTGGTGGTCGCATTGCCGATATTGATGATGAATCCGGCGTGCTTTTCGCTGACCTGTGCGCCGCCGATGGTTTTGCCTTTGAG
>CACWJV010000277.1 GCA_902761265.1 Oscillospiraceae bacterium
GGATTTGTAGCCTTCGCTCGTGGCAATGACTTCGCCGTTTCTCGCTTTTAAACGGAACCGGTATTCGCCGGCGTTGTCGAGATACACTTCAAATTTCGGGTGTTTCTCGGTCGCGTAGCCTTCCACAGTCTGGTCTTCGATTGCGCCGGCGCAGCAGGTTTTGACAGATGCGATGCCACCCAGGCAGCTTGCCTTGCTCGCGTAAACCTCGCTCGTTGCAATCACTTCGCCGTTGCCGGCCTTGAGGTCGAATTTGATGCCTGTTTTCGTTTGCTTTACGATAAATTTGCCCATAGGGATTCCTTCCTTTCTCCCGGCCGATACGGCCTTATTTCATTTGTATGATAGCACACGCGTGCTGTCTTGTCAAGCGCGGCTTAATAGGCGACGCCGATCGAATCGAGGTATTCTTCGAGGCACAACCCGGAATTTTTGATCTTTTCGGCGTATTCGACACCGACATACCGCCAGTGCCACGGCTCGGGGATGATGCCCGTGATGGGCTGTTTTTCGGCTGTGTAGCGCAAAATAAAGCCGTATTCGTGGGCGTGCTGCTGCAGCCAGGCGTATTCCTTGGTGTCCTTAAAGCTCGATTCCGTGCCGCAGATATCCATTGCAAAGCCGAGGTTGTGTTCGCTGGTGCCGGGCGGCAAAATCACCGTTGCGGCCTTTTTGCGCGCTTCGGCTTCGCTTAAATTGTAATCGTGCATATACGATTCGGTCAGATGGTTGTAGTTGTTCTTTTGCCGTTCATAGGAGCGGTAGGCGGAATAGGGTGTGAGCGTGATGCCGTCCTGCTTCGCGGCGTAGTACATCTCTTCGTAATGCGGGGCCACGCGGTAGTCGAGATATTTGCCGCAGCCGAGGATTTCCTTGAGCTCGGGTACATATCCTTCGGGCAGCTCGCGTCCGGCGTTGACGACGATCAGATTCCAGTCGGTGCGGTTGGTGTCCACAATGATCCGCCCGGTGTCGGTGTTGACCGTTGTGGTGAGCGGCTTTGTTGTATCCGCGGGCGCGGTTGTGTCGCTTTCTGAAACGTCGGCGGACGGTGTGGGTTCGGTGGTGACGCTGTTGTCAATCGTGAGCGGCTGATCTGTGGAATCTTCAACCGACCCGGCGGGCGAAACCGTCGTACCGGCAGCCGAAGAATCGGTCAAAACCTCGGGCGTTTTCGGGCGCAAAGCCATTACAACAATCAGCGAGACAACGACCGCGAGGGCGATCACAATGATAACGGGCAAATATTGATTTTTCTTTTTCATACGGGGATGCTCCTTACATGGGGAATGTGCTTAGTCGTAGTTTTCCTTCAGACCCTGTTCGTCAAACATAAACAGCGCGTGCAGGCAGATATCCAGCGACTTTTCAATCGTTTTGGGCACCAGCAGTTCTTCGGTGTCGCGGCGGGTATGGTAGTAGCGCGGCCCTGTCGGATCCATCGCAGCCAGACACGCGGCCGGCACGCCGAGCTTGGTGACCGCGGCGGCGTCGGAAGCGCCGAGATAGACCGAATGATAGGGGAGCTCCACGCCGCAGTCGGCGCCGGCTTTTTTCATCAGCGCACACACGCGCGGATCGTTTTTGACCGTACCGGTCATATCGCGCGCATAGATTGCCATATCGTCATAGTCGCGCAGCGTGTCCATGCAAAAGAACACCGTGGGCACTGCGTCAAGCTCCGCCTTGTGGGCTTTGATATACGCTTCGGCGCCGCGCAGACCGCATTCCTCGCAGCCGACCGTTGCGGCCACGACTTCGGTGTTTTCAAACCGGATGTTGTTGTCCTCGAGATATTTGAGAATTGCGATCGACGCCACGGAGCCGGTCAGATTGTCGTTGGCGCCGGGCACGGGATGCTTGAAATCGGAGAAAAACATGATCAGAATAAACGCGGGTACAAACGCCAGCTCCGCCCAGCGGAAGCCGGAAAACACCGCGCCGACCTCGCCGCCGGCCGGGCCGTAAAGCACGGTCTGGACAATGGAGATCACAAACAGATACAGCAGCCCGGCAATCGCGTAGCCGCTGCCGCCAAAGAACAGCGCCTTGCCGCCCAGATGCATAAACCGCCACTCAAACGCGGAATCCACATGGCCCGAAAAGATGATGCGCTGCTTCACTTCGCCGGTGGGCTTGCGTGTGCCGATCACGTTGGCGCTCGTCTTTTTCGGGAACAGCGGATCCAGAAATTTCCAGTACATCAGAAATTCTGTAAACAGACACAAAAACGCCAAGCCAGCAGCAGCGCTGCGCCGTCGATGACGACCCACGCCATAAACGCCACAGGCGACACTTTGAATTCTTCAAGCTTCACTTCGTCGGCGCCGGTCTTCATTTCTTCAACAAAATGCTCCTGCGCGGCGCGTTCTTCCTTGCTGCCGGAGCCGCGCGGCCCGATCGTCTTGCAGACCTTTTTGATTTCACGCGTGGTATAGTTCGTATACATACGCAGTGTGGACGGATAATTTTTGACGCTTTCTTCAGCTTTCAAACTAAAAACTCCCTTCGGGGTAAGATTAACGAATTGATCATTGAAGCGACAAGGGACTAGGGACTAGCGACTAGGGACTAGCGACAAGGGACTAGGCAAGGATTGAATCGAACCACTGATGCCT
>CACWJV010000278.1 GCA_902761265.1 Oscillospiraceae bacterium
CGCTTTTATGTTTTAACCATACCGTTTGTTCCGTGGCGCGACGGCACCCTCTCCACCTTTGGAGAGGGCAAGGAAGTTATGCTTTTTTTGAAAAACCAAAATTAAATTCGAAGCGCTCTTGGCTTCCCCGCTTGCGGGGGAGCTGTCATCGCGCAAAGCGCGATGACTGAGGGGGCGGGCGGTGCAGTTTTCTTATGTTTCAAAGCACAAAACATCTTGCTTTTTTGGTAAGAATATGATAGAGTGAAAGCGCATGAGACCTTGAAAACTTTGTTTGGGGAGGAATTATGATGAAAAAAACTATCAGCCTGTTGCTTGTTTGTCTGTTGCTGCTCGGCTGTGTGCCGCTGGCGGCGGCGTCCGGGTGCATCGCGATCGACAAAACCTGGAACATTCTGATCCCCGAAGCGCCGACTCCGGCCGAAACTTTTGCGGCAAACAAGCTCGCCAAGGAGCTCGGCACGGTGTTCGGCGAAGCGCCGGCGGTTGTGTCGCAGGCGGCGGATCATTATATCGCCGTCGGTGCGGCGTCTGAGGCCGACGTGTCCGATGTGGCCGACAACGGCTACCGCATCCGGGTCATCGGCGGCAACGTGCATATCGCCGGCACGGCGCAGCGCGGGCTGCAGATTGCGGCCTACCGCTTTTTGGAGGAGTTTTGCGGCCGCAAGGTCTATACCTCGACGCTCACCGTTTTGCCAAAGTGCGACAGGATCCGTGTGCCGGCGGATACCGACATCGTCTATGAACCGTTTTTTGAAAGCACCGAAACCGACTGGATCAGTCCGCGCGACGTCGAATATTCCTTGGCAAACGGTCTGACCGGCGGCATGTACCGGGATCTGCCCGCCGAAACGGGCGGCACGGTGGATTATCTCGGCGGCTTCTGCCATACGATGGGTGCGTTGTGCGAGACAGAAAAGTATCAGGACACCCATCCCGAATATCTGGCGCTGCACGACGGCGTGCGCACAACGGAGCAGCCGTGTCTGACGAACCCGGACGTGCTGAAGATCTGCACAAACAATGTGCTCAAGCTCCTCAAGGAAAAGCACGATCCCGACGCGCCGCTGCAGATCGTGTCCGTGACCCAGAACGACAACCTTTCCAACTGCCAGTGCGAAACCTGCGCCGCCTTTGAAGCCGCCCACGGCGGCCAGCCCTCGGCAACAATCGTCAATTTTGTCAACCAGATCGCCGACGTGGTGAAAGAAAAAGGCTATGACAACGTGGCGGTCGACACCTTTGCCTATTACTATTCCCAGCAGGCGCCTACAGGCATTGTGCCGCGCGACAACGTGATCATCCGCCTGTGCTCCATCATGAGCTGCTTTTCCCATCCGCTCGACGCCGACTGCAACGCGGAGTTTTATACCGCTCTCACCGACTGGGCAAAGATCTGCGACCGGCTGTACATCTGGGACTATGCCACCAATTTCATCCGCACCTGCACCGTGTTCCCGAACTTTAACGTGATTCAGCGCAACATGCAGATCTTTTATGAAAACAACGTCAAGGGCGTTTACGTGGAGGGCAACTACTATATGGATCGCTGCAACGCCGAATTCGGCGAGCTGCGCGCCTATATGATATCAAAGTGTCTGCAAAACCCGTACTGCGATTTGGACAAAGAGGTCGCCGGCTTCTGCCGCGCCTACTACGGCCCGGGCGGCAAGTATATCAGGCGGATCATCAAAACCTTCTGTGCGCATTCCGGCTCGTTTGACGGCGAAATGCAGATCTATTACGGCTCGTGGGCGTGCATGCGGCCGTTCACATCCGCCGAAGCGCGGCTGGTGGACAGCTGGTGGAATCTCGCTTACCTTGCCGCTCGGACAGACGCACAGCGCGCAAACATCAAACGCAGCGAGCTGTCGTGGCGGTGGTGGAAGGCGAGCGCCGGCAAATGCGAATTCTCGTTCTTCAATCCGCTGCGCCCGCACGAAAAGGAAAAGCTCTATCGTGACCTGCTTGACAGCGGTGTGAAGACCTTCGGCGAAACCGCCGGCAGCGATGCTCCGGGCATTGACCGCGCAATCATCCGTTACGCGACGCCCGACTTCTGGCGCGCCGACACCAAAGACAATCCGGATTGTCAAAAGCAGATCAAAATCGAAAAAATGGCAGCTGGGTTCCCGCCGCTGTTTGGCATTGTGGCGTTCTTCTACACCATGATCCATTCATAAAAAAGGCACCCATGGGGTGTCCTGCGCAGGGAAGTGCCTCTTTC
>CACWJV010000279.1 GCA_902761265.1 Oscillospiraceae bacterium
CAGCACCGGTTGAGCGAAGAAGAACAGACGGTTTACAACTATCTGCTGGATCGTGCCCAATATCTGCCGAAAAAGGAGATTCTTGCCGCGTGCAAACTGGCGCAGGACTGCGACGCTGTCGAAAAGCTGACGAGCAAAGGTCTGCTGCACCGCAACTTTGAATCGAGCAAAATGCTCGGCAATATCAGCGTGCGCACCGCCAAGCTTTGCGACACGATCACGTCAACCGATGATCTGCCGTCGGATCTGACGGAAAAACAGCGCCGCGTGGCCGAAGTACTGCTTGACATCGGCTCCGCGAGTGTCAAGGAGCTTTGCTATTTTACAGGCGTTTCTACTGCGGTCGTCAATAATCTTGCCAAACGTAACGTGCTTGAATTATTCGACGCCGATCTCTATCGCACGCCGAAACCGCTGCAGGTGCAGTCGCGTGCCGGCGAAGCGATTACGCTGACTGCTCAGCAGCAGCGTGCATTCGACGGACTGCTGCGGCAATACCAAAACGGCGGCGGCGTCAGTTTGCTGTACGGTATCACCGGCAGCGGCAAGACCTCTGTGTTTCTCCGGCTGATCGACGACGTGCTGCGCGACGGGCGGCAGGTGATCGTCATGGTGCCGGAAATCGCACTCACGCCACAGATGATGGCCATCTTCAAAGGCCGCTACGGCGAACAGGTTGCCATCTTCCATTCTGCGCTCTCCGCCGGTGAGCGGAAAGATGAATACCGCCGCGTGCAGGACGGACTGGTCAAGATCGCTGTCGGCACCCGCTCCGCGGTGTTTGCGCCGTTTCAAAACCTCGGTCTCATCGTGATGGATGAGGAACAGGAGCACACCTATAAATCCGAATCCGCGCCGCGCTACCACGCGCGTGATGTGGCCCGTTGGCGTGCAAAACGCCACAGTGCGCTGCTTTTGCTTTCGTCTGCAACTCCGAGTCTTGAAAGCTATGCCCTTGCAAAAAAAGGCGTTTATCAGCTCGAAACACTGTCCGAACGTTACGGCGACGCCGTGCTGCCGGACGTCAAAGTCATCGATATGAAACAGGATCGCCAGCGCGGCAACAAACACACGATTTCGATTGATCTGTGTGAGATGCTGCAGGATAATCTGGACAACGGCAAGCAGTCGATTCTGCTGATGAACCGCCGCGGCTATAACACATTTGTTGCCTGTGACAACTGCGGCGACGTAATTACCTGCCCGTCCTGTTCGATTTCGCTGACTTATCACGCCGCCAACGGTCGGCTGATGTGCCACTATTGCGGCTACTCCCAACCGTTTACATCGGTCTGTTCCCATTGCGGCAAGCCCAGGCTGCGCTACGCCGGAACAGGAACGCAGAAGATCGAGGAAGAACTCAAACAACTCTTTCCCGCTGCGCGTGTTGTTCGGATGGATACCGATTCCACTATGACGCGCGAAGCATTTGAAAAAAACATGCTGGCGTTCGGCAACGGCGAATACGATAACGGAAATAAAAAACGATTCGCTGAATACTTTTACCACATTGGATAATACGGCAACTCATGATTTTACAATGCTGCAAATGCCGGATTATACTCCCGCACCTTATGTGGACAATACTTCTTATGAAAAGATCCCGGTTATACGAAAGTCAATAAATGGAGATGTGCAGACCTTTGAGACACCCTTTCAAATTATGCATTATCAAATCAATATGGCGGCTTATCTTATGCTTGGAAAATGGTTTGATTTTCTCAAGGAGAATGATGTTTATGATAATACACGGATCATCATCGTTGCTGATCATGGTGAGGGAATTGGTTTTCGGAATTTTGTCTTTGGAGATTCCGGATGGGAGGATATCCTCTTTTTTAATCCAATATTGATGGTGAAGGATTTTAATAGTCAAAACTTTTCCATTGATGAACAATTCATGACCAATGCTGATGTACCATCTCTTGCTATGCAGGATATCATTGAATCACCTGTAAATCCTGCAACCGGGAATCCGGTCACGAATGACCTGAAAGATACTCTGAAAATTCGTGTGGAAAAAGTCGCGGAATGGAATCCGAAATATAACAACGGTTATACATTTAGTCCCGGAAACAGAGCTGTCTTTCATGGGGGGAATATTTATGATCCGACAAATTGGGATGTTACTGAAATTAACATTCAGTAAATAAAACTATTCAGAATTTCAGGGAGTGAAATGCAAGCGATTATCTTAGCGGCAGGAATGGGAAAA
>CACWJV010000280.1 GCA_902761265.1 Oscillospiraceae bacterium
AAGCTGCCGTAGCCGTGGTGGTCGCAACGCAGACAACGCGCGGACTCCTGTGCAGCCTGCTGAATCGTCATGGCGTATTCCATCAGCTTGAAGTCGTTTTTACGCTCAGCCGCCGGACGCTCCGGCAAATTGATCCGGCCGCATGGCGGCTGGATGGTGACCGGCGCAGCGGGAATTTCGACGTCCACGGAGATTTCGTGGTTAAAGCCGAGGTAGTTGTCAATGTTGGCGGCCGCCGTTTTGCCGGCGGCAATCGCGCGGATGGCTGTGGCGGGACCGGTGACGCAGTCGCCGCCGGAGAACACGCCGTCATTGTCCTTGACAAAGGTATCCATATCGGCCACGATGCGGCCCCATTTGGTTTCGATGCCGTTTTCGGCAAAATGTTCGGATTCAATCGCCTGGCCGATGGCGACAACGATCACGTCGGCGTCGAGCCGCTGTTCGGGCGCGTCGGCCTTGACCGGCGCCGGTCTGCCGCGCGAAATATTGGAGATCATCTGCGGCTGCACCCAAAGTGCTTTCGCTTCGCCGTTTGCACCGAGCTCAATGCGTACCGGCGCGGCAAGCTCCATCACTTCGCAGCCTTCGGCGATGGCGCCCTCGACTTCTTCGGGCAATGCAGTCATGTCCTCTTTGCGGCGGCGATAGACGCAGGTCACCGTTTTGGCGCCCAGACGCATCGCGCTGCGCGTGCAGTCCATGGCGACGTTGCCGCCGCCGACGATGATGATGTTCTTGTTTTTGAAATCGGGCAGTTCATTGTCGCCGATCCCGCGCAGCATCTGTACGGCGGAGATGACGCCCTTGCCGGTTTCGCCTTCAATGCCGAGCTTGTTGTCGGTGTGGGCGCCGATCGAGATATACACAGCGTCAAAGTCCGCTTTGAGCGCGGCAAATGAAATGTCTGTGCCGATATCGACATTTGTTTTCGCGGTGATGCCGGTCGAAAGGATGGAGGCAATTTCCGTGTCGAGCGTTTCGCGCGGCAGCCGGTAGCTCGGAATGCCGTAGCACAGCATGCCGCCGAGCTGTTTGCGTTTTTCAAACACGGTTACGCTGTGACCCATGAGGGCAAGATAATATGCCGCGGAAAGGCCGGACGGGCCGCCGCCGATGACGGCGACAGTTTTTCCGGTAGCTTCGGCGCTTGCCGGCACGGGTACGTCGCCGGCGCAATCCACCGCCATGCGCTTGAGTCCGCGGATGTTGAGCGCGTCGTCGATCAGACGGCGGCGGCAGTGCGATTCGCACGGATGCTCACAAATGAGCGCGCAGGCGGACGGGAACGGGTTGTCTTTGCGAATCAGGCGCACCGCGTCGGCGTAGCGGCCGGCCTGCACCAAAGCGATATAGCCCGGGATGTCCACATGGGCGGGACACAGCGACACACACGGCACGGGCGCGTCGAAATGCGCGGTGCAGCGGCCCTGCAGATGGGCTTCATAGTCGTCGCGGCTGGCGGAAAGCGAGCGCAAAACAAGCTTTGCCGCTTCATAGCCGATGGCGCAGTCCGCGGTCACAGAGATGACGCGGGCGGTTTTTTCAATCAAGTCGAGTGTGCCGTTGTCGGCGTCGCCGTTCAGCACACGTTCCAGCAGATTGTGCAGCTGGCCGAGGCCGATCCGGCAGGGCGTGCATTTGCCGCAGGACTGGCTGTGGCAAAGATTGACGAACGCGCTGGCCATATCCACAGGGCAAACGCCGACCGGATTGGATTGCAGCCGGCGACCGAGATCGGCATAAAGCGTATCGATCACGTCCTGCGCGCGCGCCGGGGTCGGAATGGTAGATCTGCTCAAGAGGGTTCCTCCGTTTCTTCGTATAAGTCCAGGTTACACGGTTTTTTGAATGACAAAAATGTCATAGTCACAGGAATTATAGCATATCGGCGGCGGTTTGGGTAGGGATTTCGACAAAAAAGAAAAATGTGAGAACCGGATAACCAACAGCAGCACGACGGGACGCGCCGATCTGAATGCTGCCGCAGGCAGCCACCATATCGCCGTCCCCTTTGGGGAAGGTGGCATCGTGTCACAGACACGATGACGAAAGGGGTTCGGGCGGCGGTGGGAAACGATGCGCCGCGCATGGAAAGAATCGGTAGGGGCGGCCATTGGCCGCCCGCTTCCGGCTTTGCCGTGAACGGGGCGCGGCGGCCGGGTTCAAACCTCTTCAGTCACGCGCATTGTATGTTTCGGCTTTGCCACGGCG
>CACWJV010000281.1 GCA_902761265.1 Oscillospiraceae bacterium
AACCGATGAAGAACAATATCAGAACATTCAAAACAAAACGCATTCTTGCCGTTGCGGCTGTGGTGGTCATTCTCGCCGTTGCCGCGGTGGGCGTCTACGCCGCCGACGTAGGCGGGATTCAGACCACGCTGAAAACCTGGTTCCACGGCCGGGAAGTGGACGTCGACGTCAGCACCGGCGAAGACGGCGAATACATATTCGAAGTCAAGGACGAAAACGGTGAAGTAACCACTGCGTTTGGCGGCGGCGGTGTGGAGCTTGGATTGTTCGGCAAGGAACGCGAGCTCAGCCCACAGGAGGTGCTGGACGCGAACAATCTGGATATTGTCACGAACGAAGACGGCCGCATGATGCTCTATTATTACGACCAGAGCTATGACATCACCGATCTGTTTTCCGCAGACGGCAAATGCAAGGTCTGTCTCACCGACAGCAGCACTGGCCGCGAAAAAACACTGTATATCGATATCGAACTGGACAATGAAACCGGCGGCTATGGCTATTCCACAGGCTACCGCGCCCACGGCGGCAAAGACGCCTACACCCGGCTCGGCGATTAACGCAAAGCAAAAAACCGAACAACAAAATCAGCTCCCCTGGTCGCCTTTGGCGGACAGGGGAGTTGCTGTGTGGCTGCGTTGATGCTGTGCATCCAGAGATCAGGTACGTGCGGAATGATCATGTAGCGGTCGGCCCTTGGCCGACTTGGTGGAAAACGATAGTAACAGCAGCCCACGGGGCTGCCGCTACAAAATAATTATTCCAGCATCTTTTGCCGCAGCGTCAGCAAAATCGCCTTTTCCCGGCGAGACACCTGCACCTGCGACATGCCGAGCCGTGCGGCGGTCTTGCTTTGCGTCAGCCCGTCAAAATAGCGCAGGCGAATGAGGGCGCTGTCGCGCTCGTTCAGTGTGTCCAATACCGTTCGCAGCGAGAGCAGATCACACAGCGCACTGTCCGGCGGAGGAACTGGCACGTCGAGCTGCCGTTGCGCGTGTTCGTTGTCCGCCGTCAGCGATAACACCGGCATCGATACCGTGATGAGCTGCGCCGTCTCCTCCGGTGATATGCCGAGCCGCGCAGCCAGTTCGCCCACGGTCGGCTCGCGCTGCAGCTCGGTTTCCAGCGCGGCTTTTTCCTGCATGGCGCGGCGGGCCTTTTCTTTGAGCGTGCGGCCAACCTTGATTGCGCCGCCGTCGCGGAACACGCGGCGGATCTCGCCTAAAATCACCGGCACGGCGTAGGTGGAAAACGCAAAGCCCCGCCCGGGGTCAAAGCCCTTTGCCGCTTTGACAAGCCCGACGCACCCGGCGGAATACAGCTCCTCATATTCGGCGCCGCGGCCGCGAAACCGGTTGGCGCAGGCGTGGACAAGGGCGAGGTTCTCGGTTACAAGCGGTTCCCAAATGTTATGTTCAGCCGCCATGCTGTTTGCCGCCGATGTATTTTTCCAGCGTCACCGTGGTGCCGGCGCCGGGCTTGGAGCGTACCGCCACGCGGTCCATAAAGCTTTCCATCACGGCAAAGCCCAGGCCGGCGCGCTCGCCGGCCATTGTGGTAAACAGCGGCTGCCGCGCCTTGGCGATATCTGCGATCCCGACGCCCTTGTCGCGGATCCGCACGCGTACCGACGGCCGGTCGGTCAGCGTGGCGGTGATAAAAATGAGACCCATCTGTTCGCGGTAGCCGTGGACTACGGCGTTGGTCACCGCTTCGCTGACGGCGGTTTTGATATCGCTCAGTTCCTCCACGGTCGGATCGAGCAGCGCCGCAAACGCCGCCACCGCCGCGCGCGAAAAGCCTTCGTTGATACTGCGCGATTCCACCGCCAGCTTCATCTCGTTGATCTTTTTCATTCAGATGACCTCCTTTTGCCTGAGCTCGCCCAGCCTGTCCAGCCCCGCAAGCTTCATCACTTTATAGGCCCCGGGCGACAGGTTTTCCACCCGGATGCTGCCGCCGATGGTTTGCATCAGTTTGAAGCGGCCCATCACAAGACCGATGCCGGAGCTGTCCATAAAGCTCACACCGCCGAAGTCGAGAATCAATAGCTTCGGCCGCCGCTGCGACACGGCAGCGTCGATTGACACACGCAGCAGCGACGCGGCGTGGTGATCCAGTTCGCCGTCAAAGAACACCCGGATCTCGCCGGGTGCGTATTCCAGTTTTGCACTCATCCGATTCATCCTTTCCAAAACAGGTTCGCCGT
>CACWJV010000282.1 GCA_902761265.1 Oscillospiraceae bacterium
CTGAACGACGGCCGCGCCCTCATTGTGCAGGGGGATTTCAACTTCAAATTCAAGCGTGCGCTGCGCGACGATCTTGTCGGCAATCTTTTGGCGCCGACCGGCCTCAAAGACGTGTGGGCTGAGCTTTCCAACAACGGCGTGACCGACGCCAGTGATCCGGCGTTTCGCACAGACGTCGCCGGCGACGACCTTGACCGTGTGCTGTATCGCAGCGGTAAAAATGTGACGCTGACGCCGACAGCCAAGACCGTGCCGCCGCTCCTCGGCGAGAACGGCGAGCGCTACACCGACCACAACCCGATGCTGACGACCTTTGCCTATCGCCTGAACGGCGCCGACCCCGCGCCGGAAAAATTGGAAACGCCGACGGCTGTTCCCGCGGCGACGCTCGCGGTTCGCGAGGTGCTGTGGACGTTCGTCCGGCTGATTCAGGCGGTGTGCGGCCTTGTGGAGCTGCCGTACCTGATCGGGCAGGGCGTGGAGCTGCTGATCAACGGCAAGATGGCCTGACTATAATAAGAACAACCCTGCAGTGGATATTCCGCTGCAGGGATTTTTTCTATTCGGTTTTTGTCCACGGCTCTTTGATCCACCGATCCAGAAACGCCAGCTCCGCGGGCGTGTGGAACCAGTGCGCCGCCGATTTCATCACGGTGACTTGCGCGCCGGTTTTTTGTGCAAACGCTCGAACGGTATCAAACGGCACAAGCGTATCGTTGCCGCCGCACAAAATTCTGGTCGGCGCGTGCCAGGACACGGGATGCGTGCGCACATAGCACAGCTCGTCCCACACCAGCGTTTCGCCAAACGGCGCGGGCAGTGTGCCGTGTTGCCGCAGATCGTCCTCTGTCGCGCCGGTCTGTCGCAGCAAAGAAAGGATCATCTGTTCCATATCGACCAGCGGCGAAATGAAATAGGCCCGGCATATCAAACGGTCGATATCGGCGTACAAGCTGTAAAACGCGCCGATGCTGTTGGCGATCAGCGTGATATCATCGTAGCTGCCGCTTAGCGTTTCCACCGCTTTGCGGATCTCCGCGCCCGTTTTTTGCGGGGATGCGGCGTGGTAATCGAGGCCGATCACGTCGCAGTCCGGAAACAGCGGCTTGTAATGCTCGCTTTCGGCGGCAGAGCCGCCTTTGCCGTGGAGATAGAGGACCGATTGTTTACCGGCGCACATCGCGCATCCTTCTTTCTTTTGACAGGGTTGTTTCATTCAGCCGAACAGTCGCTCCAGCTTTGCCACCAGCGCAGCAAGGCCGTCCGCGTCCGCGGCGGAAAACCGGCCGAAAAGCGGGCTGTCGATATCCAAAACGGCGCACACCTCGCCGTCACGGTGGAGCGGCACCACGATCTCCGACCGCGAAGCGCTGTCGCACGCGATATGCCCCGGAAACGCGTGAACGTCCGGCACCAGTTGCAGCCGGTCTTCCGCCCAAGCGGTGCCGCAGACGCCTTTGCCTTTTGGAATCGTGACGCACGCGACGTTGCCCTGAAACGGGCCGAGCAGCAGCACGCCGTCTTTGACCAGATAGAACCCGGCCCAGTTGACGTCCGCCATGCCGTGATACAGCAGCGCCGCCGTGTTCGCCATGAGGGCGACGGGATCGCGCGACGCAGCGGCCAGGGCTTCCAGTTGCCGGAGGATGATTTGATAGTCTTTCATCGTCAGTTCTCCTTGGGGATATTTTTGTAATGTTTTTGGCACAAAAGCAACTATACGTTATAAAACAATTGATCTTGCCCATTTCGTACAGTCTTCAGACTCTGCAAGGCCGAGCTCCTGCCAAATTCCGGCATAGTAAATACCTTCTTCCGGATTCTTTGCAAGGTTTTTTCGTTTGCTCAAAATATGCTCCAAATCATAAACCGGATTGTTTGTCCACGTTGCCTTGTTACTGTTCTTGAGCGTTAAGACCCGTTTTGCATCATAATTCAACAGCCCGGCACCTGGTTTGCTCTCATCAAAAGACAGCGTTTCAGAGGCGACAAAAATCATATTTGTTTTATTCTTTCTTCGTTCTTCCCTTGCATGTGGATGCCACCAAAAAAGCTCCTGTTCTGCCGGATCATCGATGATTTTCCCGACTTGAAGATATCCCCAAATGGCCTGTATATCATTATCTTTATAAAAATCTCCTGATTGGCGTACATACTCGTAGTGTCCGTTTTTCTGTTTCACATGATGGAAATTC
>CACWJV010000283.1 GCA_902761265.1 Oscillospiraceae bacterium
TTTATTGTAGCGGCGGCCCCGCGGGCTGCTTCGGTGTAGCTCCATAGTCGCCCACGGGGCGACCGCTACCGGTTTTGATTCTTTTATTGTAGCGGTGGCCCCGCGGGCTGCTTCGGTGTAGCTCCATAGTCGCCCACGGGGCGACCGCTATCGGTTTTGTTCCTTTTATTGTAGCGGCGGCCCCGCGGGCTGCTCAATATTCTAAAAAGAAAAGGAGACGTTTCCCCATGACCCAGGTCGTTGCCGCACTCATCCGGCAAAACAACCGCTTTCTCATCTGCCGCCGGCCGGTGCACAAAACGCGCGGGCTGCTGTGGGAATTTGTCGGCGGAAAAGTAGAAAAAGGCGAAACAAAACAGCAAGCCCTCATGCGCGAATGCATGGAGGAGCTTGCCGTAAAAGTCCGTGTGGACGACGTGTATATGCAGCTTGTGCACGAATATCCCGACATGACGGTGGAGCTGACGCTGTTTAACGCCGCCATTGTCGAGGGCGAGCCGCAGCTATTGGAGCACAGCGAGATCCGCTATATCTCCGTCGACGAGATCGACCGGTTTGATTTCTGCCCGGCCGACGTGGAGATTCTTAAAAAGCTCAAAGAGGATTTCGGCGTCAGCGCCAACTGAAATGTTCTTTTCCCGCGCCGAGCTCAAAATGGCATTTCACAATGCCGAGATCCACGTCGCTGTAAAATCCGCCGGTCGGTTGCACACTGACAAAATCGCCGTCGCGGCGGAACAAAAACTTTTGCTGATTCGTGGCCGTGGGCGCTTTGAGCGCCGCCGCGATGCCGGCTTTGTACCAATCGGGTTCATCGTCTCCGCCGCCGACTTCTGCGGCGGTTTTTGTTTTGCGGTCGCGGCCGTTCGTTTCGCCGTAGCCGAGTGCAATGAGCAGCGGCATTTTTTCGCCTTTTTTGATCTCGGCGGCCGCCTTTCGCTTGCTGGCGGTCAGCGCCACCCAGCAGGTGTTGAGTCCGAGCTGCTGCGCAAACAGCACCAGGTATTCGCCGTAATAGCCGATGGTTTCGTTCAGGTCTTTCCCCTTTTTGCCCACGCAGGCGATGTAGTTTTTCACGTTGGAAAAATGGCCGTAATGCGCCATCGGCCCGGAAAACGCTTTGGGTTCGTCCGTCACAATCTGCAGATGCAATCCGCTTTGGGCGTTGAGCTTTGCCGCCTGTTCGCGCAGCGCGGCGATCTTTTCGGGTTCAATGGCTTTGTCTTGGTACTGACGCACGGAGTGCCGCGCGTCGATGGCTTCCAGTAATGTCATATATGTCACCTCCCGGCTATTGTAGCACAACGGTGAAGCGCGTGTCAAATAAAGAATGATAAAGCTTGCCAATTTCCCGGCGGCATGGTATAATGCAGGCAGTACATTTGAAAGGCTGATCAATATGGATAAACAAACGATTCTTTCCCATTGCGACCACACGCTGCTGGCTGTGGACGCTACCTGGCCGCAGATCCGCGATCTGTGCGACGACGCGCTCAAATACCATACCGCGAGCGTTTGCATCCCGCCGGTCTTTGTCAAACAGGCGAAAGACTACCTCGGCGACCGGATGCGCGTGTGCACCGTGATCGGCTTCCCCAACGGCTATATGACCACCGCCGCAAAGATCGCGGAAACAGCGGACGCTGTTTTGAACGGCGCGGATGAAGTGGATATGGTGATCCACGTCGGCGCCGCCAAGGCGGGCGATTTCGACGCGATTGAAGCCGAAATCAAAGCTGTCCGCCGGGCGTGCGAGGGCAAAACGCTCAAAGTCATTATTGAAACGTGTTTGCTCACCGACGAAGAGAAGATCGCGCTGTGCGGGGTTGTCAGCCGCAGCGGCGCGGATTATATCAAGACCTCCACCGGCTTTTCCAAAGGCGGCGCCACTTTGCACGACATCGAACTGTTCCGTGCGCACAAGGCCGATCATCTCAAGATGAAAGCCGCCGGCGGCATCCGCAGCTGGGCCGACGCCGAAGCCTATCTCGCCCTCGGCTGCGACCGGCTGGGCACGAGCGCGATTGTGAAGCTGATGAAAAGCGAAGAAGTCAAAGGGTATTAAGCAGCCCGACTGCAAAAAAGCTGCCGCACAGGGCGCCAGTTATAAAGCAAGTTTTACAAACCGAAAGCGTATGATTCTCTTTCGGTCTGTTTTCTTTTCCGGTTATGGCA
>CACWJV010000284.1 GCA_902761265.1 Oscillospiraceae bacterium
TTGTATTTCAATATCAGCGTGGACACTGTAAGCGACTCCGTGTCCAGCGCGATCAACAAGAGCAAGGAAAAAATCGACGCGACCCACGAGCGCGGCCGCGAAAAACGCAGTATCCGCCGCCAACAGCGCGAACTTGACCGGCAGGAACGTCTTGACGCGCAGCGGATCGAGCTTGAAGAGGAGCGGCTGCGGCGCGAACAGGAAAAACGCCACGCAATGTTTGATTTTACCAAAACCGACGTCGAACTGCAGGACGACCGTCCTGCCCGCGAATACCGCACGCCGAAACCCTATACGCCGCAAAACCGGCTGTTTACCTTTGTGGAACCTGGCACAGATGAAAAGCCGGACGAACCCGAAACGGCCGAAACACCGATTGTGCCGATCGTACCGGTGATGCCCGAAGTGCCGGCGGAACCCGAACTGCCCGACGGCTTTGAAGAGATCGACGACGGCGACACGCTGGACGACGGCGCGCAAAAGTTAGTAGACGCGGCGATCAAAGAAGCTGACCGCAACGCGAAAAAGAACCAAAAAGAAGTGCTCGCGTTCCCGGAAGACAAAAAACCGCGCAGCAAAAAAGACTATGTGCTGCCGCCGATCCGCTGTCTCAAAGAACCCGATTTCAGCAAAGTCGGCGACATTTCCGCCGAGATCCGCCAGACCTCGCAAAAGCTGGTGGACACGCTCAAAAGCTTCGGTGTGGAAACTACGCTCATCGGCGTGAGCCGCGGTCCGTCCGTTACGCGCTATGAGCTGCAGCCGGCGCCGGGCGTCAAGATCAGTAAGATCACGAGCCTTGCCGACGATATCGCGCTGAACCTCGCGTCCTCCGGCGTGCGGATCGAAGCGCCGATCCCGAACAAATCCGCCGTCGGCATCGAAGTCCCGAACCAAAACCGCGCCAGCGTCACACTGCGCGAGATCATCGCTTCCTCCGAGTTTCAGTCCAGCAAATCGAAGCTGAACGTCGCGCTCGGCAAAGATATCACCGGTCAGGTCAACTGCACCGACCTTGCAAAAATGCCGCACCTTCTGATCGCCGGTACCACCGGTTCCGGTAAGTCGGTGTGTCTCAACTGCATGGTCTGCTCCATATTGTACAACGCGTCGCCCGACGACGTCAAACTTTTGATGATCGACCCGAAACAGGTTGAATTCTCCGTCTATAACGGCATCCCGCATCTGCTGGTGCCGGTCATCTCCGACGTGCGCAAGGCCGCCGGTTCGCTCGCGTGGGCGGTCGGTGAAATGGAAAACCGCTACAAGCTGTTCTCCCAGTGCGGCGTGCGCGATATCAAGGGCTTCAACAAATACATCATCGGCAAGCCCGAATATGAACATATGCCGCAGATCGTCATCTTCATCGACGAGCTGAACGATCTGATGATGATCTCGCCCAAAGAAGTGGAAGATTCCATCTGTCGTCTGGCGCAAAAGGCGCGTGCCGCCGGCATGCATCTGGTGGTTGCCACCCAGCGTCCGTCCGTGGACGTCATCACCGGCATCATCAAAGCGAACATCCCGTCGCGTTTGTCGCTGTCGGTGTCCAGCCAGGTCGACTCGCGCACCATCCTCGACGCCATCGGTGCCGAAAAGCTGCTCGGCAACGGCGACATGCTCTTCAGTCCCATCGGCAACTCAAAGCCCGTGCGTATTCAGGGCGCCTATGTGTCGGAGGAGGAGATCGAAAATATCGTCGATTTCATCAAATCGCAGGCCGACGTGGAATATGACGACGAGATCACCGAAGCGATCAATCAGCTTGCAACCGCCGAAAAGAAAAAGACCTCGCTGGCCGCTGCCGGCGACGAAGCCGACGACGGCGGCGACGTGATGCTCGATGCAGCGATTGAGGTTGTGGTTGAAGCGCAGCAGGCGTCCACCACGCTGCTGCAGCGCAAGCTGCGGCTGGGCTATGCCCGCGCGGCGCGGATTATGGACGAACTCGAACAGCGCGGCGTGGTCGGCCCGAGCGAGGGCAGCAAACCGCGCAAGGTGCTGATGAGCAAAGCCCAGCTTGCCGAAAAAATGGCCAGCAAAGACTACAGCGAAACGGACGCGCAGTCGTTCGACATTCTCTCAGATTAAGGAACGATCATGGACTTTTTGCCAATCACAAAACAAGACATGGACCGGCGCGGTTGGGACGCGC
>CACWJV010000285.1 GCA_902761265.1 Oscillospiraceae bacterium
GCGCGAACCTCTTCTCGCTTTCCGTGCCGGCGGCGGAGTGTGTCCCTGTGTGCTATCAGTTTATGCACCGCCGGCGGCAGATATGTCTGCTTTTTGCGCTTTTTCAGACGGAACGGAGAACAACAAAGGCTGCCCGGTGGCAGCCCTTGTTTGGTTTTGGGTTTTCGCTTATTGCGCTGCAACTGTCTGCGGTTCCGTGCCGCAAAGCAGCTCCATCATATCCAGATAGAATGTGTGGGTTTTGTCCGCGTCGGCAAACAGGCCGATCGCCGTGCCGTGGTCGCCCTCGCACTCCGGCATCACCTGCCACACGCCCGGCTCGATCTTTTCCGGATCAAACGGTTTAAACGGCTGATTGTCGGGGTGCATGGCCGAGCCGATGTTGACCAGTCCGTCGTTGGCAAAGTCCTCATACGGCAGTTCGCCCTTCTGCATCTTTTTGCGGTTGTTGAACATGATGAGATTCGATGTCATGTAAAGGAACGGGAAGTCCGTTTTGGTGGCGGCGAGCTTGTCGCTGTCTTCGCCCTTTTTGCCCACGGCGTTGAAATAGTAGGAGAAGCAATAGAGATCCGGCGGCAGCTTTTCGATGCTGTTGTTGAGCAGGCGGGAGCCTTCGGGCGACATATCATATTTGATATTGTCTTTCGTGTTTTTCAAGCTGCGCTTGGCCTGGAAGAAATCGTGGCGGTCCTCTTTGCCCGGGGTGTTGTTGATCCCGTACTGCTCCAGATGGAAGTCCACGGCCGATTTCGACTGCAGACCCGTGCGGCCGACGATGTTGACCCAGTTGTAGGCCACCGTTTCAAGCAGCGGCAGGATCTTGTATTTTTCGGCAACTTCAAACGCCACGGTGCCGTTGTTGGGCGAACAGATCGTGGTGAGCGACTGCAGCCAGTCGCCCTTGCCGCCGGCAAACAGACCGGAAAGCTCGTCTTCGCGGGTCACGGCCTTTTCCTCTTCGCTGCCATAGGTCATCAGATAGGCGAACAGACGCACTGTGACGCCGCCGAAGCTGTGGCCGATCAGGTGGATCTTCTTTTCCGGCGACCAGCCTTCAAACAGCGGTTTGTCATAGGTGCGGCCGAAGCGGCGGTGGCCGAATTTTTCGGCGTGCGCTTTGCCGTAATCGACCGTCGTGCCCGTCAGCCGGGCATACATTTCGCACGCGCGGTCCCACGCAGAGGAGACCGGACCGACCGACAGCGCATAGCATTCATAGCCGTTTTCCTGCAGAAACTCCATCAGATTGCCGGTGCTGGCGCCCCAGTAGGGAACTTTTTTGTCCAATCCTTCGTCCATGCCCCAGCCGAACATGCCGTGTACAAAAATCATCGGGTACTTGTTCTTTGCTTCCATAATAGAAATCAGCCTCCGATCGAATCATAATCTATTCATAAGTATAGCATATTTTGTAAAAGATTTCAATAGCCGGAATCCAGCAGTTTTGCACAAAAATCATAAAAAATGTATATGAATACGGATGCTTTTGTGCGCTTCGACGGCAAAAGCAAAAAAGCCGCTCGGAAAGCGGCTTTTACTGTCGGTTGATAACTGAATTAATACATGCCGCCGGCCTGCGCCATTGCGGCAGCCTGTGCGGCGTCCGCCTGCGGGTCGGGGATGTCGGCGACGAGCGATTCCGTGGTGAGCACCATGGACGCGACGGATGCGGCGTTTTCCAATGCGGAACGGGTGACCTTGGTCGGGTCAAGAATACCGGCCTGCGCCATGTCGACGTAAGTCTCCTTGGCAAAGTCGAAGCCGTAGCCCGTTTTGCCGGAGGCCATGATGTTGTTGATAATCACAGAGCCTTCCAGACCCGCGTTCTTTGCGATCTGGCGGACAGGCTCTTCAATCGCCTTGCGCACGATGCGGATGCCGGTCTTTTCGTCCGGATCCTCGGTCTTGTCAAGCAGCGCTTCCACAGCCGGAATCGCGTTGAGCAGCGCTACGCCGCCGCCGGCGACACAGCCTTCTTCGATCGCGGCCTTCGTTGCGGCCAGTGCGTCTTCGATGCGGAGCTTCTTTTCCTTCATCTCGGTTTCGGTCGCGGCGCCCACACGGATGACAGCCACGCCGCCTGCGAGCTTTGCAAGACGCTCCTGCAGTTTTTCGCGGTCGAATTCACTTGTGGTGTTTTC
>CACWJV010000286.1 GCA_902761265.1 Oscillospiraceae bacterium
GTTCCGGCAACGGTTACGCAGTTTGACGAATTCAACACCGGAAACTGGGGCCTGCAGGCAACCCTCAGACTTGACGATGGCACAGAATATGACATCAGCGACAAAGTGACATTCTATGACGTCGCGCATGAGAATGCGCTTGACACGTCGGTTCCCGGCGAAAAAACAATCAATCCCTACCTTTGGGTTTCCAACTATTACGAAAAAGCAAACGGCCAGTATGTCTATGTCACGATTGGCAAGTCGCTGGATCCGATCACTGTTACCATCCTTCCGGACGAAACGATTGACTCCATCCGGATTGAGGCGCCCGCAGAGCTGAATCTGGAAAAGGATCATGAATACGACCTTACCGATTACGTCAACATCTATGTCACCAGAAACGGCGTAGAACAGCAGATTGAAGACGAGAACGATATCCAGTTTGCCGGCCGCGATGTTTCGGGCGGCGGCACATACGGCGGCAAGTTATGCTACCTCTACAACTACGGCGAAAGCAGAATCTACACCGTCTCCTATGGGGGCGAAAGCGTGCAGATGAAGATCCGCTGCAAGCAGCTTTACACCTACAAGATCGTTTCCGACGAAAACATCGAGCTCACAAGAGCCGACAGAGATGTTACCAAGGAAGACCTCGGTCTGATTGTCGGCTGGTCCAATGCGGACGGCATCATGGCGGACATCACGAACGAAGTTGTTCTTTCCGGCGACACCGACCTTTCCGTGGTCGGCAGCCATATCGTCAGCATCCGGTTCTATGAAAACAAAGAAATCGACCTCGGCTGGAGAACGGTCGGCACAGTAACCTTCAACGTCGTTTGCGACAGCCATGCCCTCCGCTTCGTCGAAGCGGTTCCGGCTGCCGATTGCGAACACGCCGGCACCATCGCGCACTACGTCTGCACCGCCTGCGGCAAGACCTTCAACGACGCGGCAGGCACCGAAGAGATCACCGATCTCACCGGCGCATACGGCGCCCACACCTTCGGCGACTGGATTGACGAAATCGCTGCTACCTGTGTGGATACCGGCGTGAAGGGACACTACACCTGCGGCGTCTGCCAAAAGAACTTTGACGCGGACGAGAACGAAATCACAGATCTGTCCATCGCTGTCGATCTGACAAATCATATCGGCACAGACGAGACGACCGGAGTCAAGGCCGCCACCTGCAAGGAAGACGGCTACACGGGCGACGTGATCTGCTCCGCCTGCCGCAACGTGAAGACCGCGGGCACGGTGATCTCCAAATCCACCGTCGCGCACACAGCGAAAAAGACCGCTGCGAAAGCCGCGACCTGCGACGCCGCAGGCAATATCGAATATTACACCTGCACCGTCTGCGGCAAGCTGTTTAAGGACGCCGCCTGCACGCAGGAGACGAACGCGAACGGCGTGAAGATCGCCGCCAAGGGTCACGCCTACGGCGCGTGGACGACCGTCCGCAAGGCGACCTGCACCCAGGAGGGTCAGGAGCAGCGCGTCTGCGCCAACGACGGCAACCACAAGGAGACCAGACCGATTGCTAAAACCGCACACGAAGACAACGGCAACGGATACTGCAAAAACTGCGGCGCCGACCTCAACGGCGGCAACCGCTGCAAGTGCGGCAAGATCCACACCGGGCCGTTCGCGTGGCTGATCAAGTTCTTCCACTCGATCCAGTACTTCTTCAAAAACCTGTTCAAATAAGCCTTGCACTGCTGAAAGGCGCAATACAGCGCAGGCAGCAAACCGATCATTCAAAACGCAAGGATCAAAAAGAAACAAACATAACCAAATTGCAACCACTACACCTGCCAAACACCGCTGTACTGGAAACCAAATCGCTGACCGCAACGGTTACGCCCGAAAACGCAACCTATCCCACCGTGGTGTGGACCAGCGACAATTCCAAGATCGCCTCGGTCAGCTCCAACGGCGTTGTTACGGCGAACGACCGCGGCAACTGTGTGATCACCGCCGCCAGTGAAGACGGCACGATCGTTGCCACCTCTGTGGTCGCCGTCAGCGAAGTGATATAAGCACAAAAAAGCTTCCGCAAAAATGCGGAAGCTTTTTTTGTGCAGGGACAAGGGAAAAGGGCCAAGGGCCGAGGGGCGCCGAACGGTATCGGATACCGGCGAACGGTGCACCGCGCAA
>CACWJV010000287.1 GCA_902761265.1 Oscillospiraceae bacterium
ACGGCGAGGATATCCTTGACGTGCAGCAGCTCGATATACTTTTCGCCGACGGTCTTTGCCGCCTTTTTCAAATCAAGCTCGCGCGCGATGGGCACGACAAAGACGTAGTGATTGCCGCTTTTGCCGGTTGTGACCAGCGTTTTAAACGTGCAGTCGTAGCTTTGGTGCAGCATGTCGGCGATGTGGATGCCGTCGATGAAGGTCTCGCATTCATAGTAGTTGACCCGGTACGGCACCTTCTGTTGGTCGAGCCGGCGCATGGCGTTGGTCTTTTGCGGTTTTGCGTGCGGCATGGCGATTCTCCTTGACGAAACTCAAATTCTTTACTATACTACCATAAAACGAAACTTTTTTCAACCAAAAGGAGAAATAAAGATGCAGGAGGCATTTTTTCCCATTTGCCCGGTGTGCCGCGAACCGCTGCAAAGGGTCGGCCGCACGCTGCAGTGTGCGCACCGGCACAGCTTCGACCTTGCCAAAGAGGGCTACGTCAATCTTTTGACCCGTCAGCATAAAAAGGCCGACGCCATCGGCGACAGCCGCGAGATGGCGCGCGCCCGGCGTGCGTTTTTGGAAAAAGGTTATTTCCGCCCGCTGGCGGATGCACTGATCGAACTGCTGAAAGAAACCGGGAAAGAAACGCCGAACGTGCTGGACATCTGCTGCGGCGAAGGGTACTACGCCAAGCAGCTCAAGGACGCGGTGCCATGCCGGCTTTTGGGCTTCGATCTGTCGCGCGAAATGGTGCGCCTTGCGGCAAAGCGGATGCCCGACGCGCTGTTTTTCGTGGCAAATCTTGCTTTCGTTCCCCTGCCCGACCGGTGTGTGGATTTTGCGATCCATCTGTTCGCGCCGTTTCACGAGCCGTCGTTTGCGCGGCTGCTGAAAGAGGACGGCCGTCTTGTGACGGTTGTGCCGGGAAAACGGCATCTGTTTGCAC
Source organism: Oscillospiraceae bacterium (assembly GCA_902761265.1). GTDB lineage: Bacteria > Bacillota > Clostridia > Oscillospirales > Acutalibacteraceae > UBA6857. The sequence continues at coordinate 941 of CACWJV010000287.1, forward strand.
TAAAGCAAGCGGTCTATGACACACCGTATGAAAACGACGAAAGACTGCCGCCAACGACAGCGCTGCGCTTCATCGAGACACGCAAAGTCAGCGCAGAGATCTTTCTCGACAACCCCGCGGACATCCGGGCGCTGTTTTCCATGACGCCCTACAGCCACCGCACGAAGAAAGAGGATCTTTTGAAACTGGAGCGGCTTGAGACGCTGCGGACGGAAATCGAGTTTGTGCTCGGGATTTATGAGGGCAGCTAAATTAATTCGGAATGCGGAATGCGGAATTGCGGTCGCGGGGTTCCGCGCGGTCATCCGATCTTATGCGCCGCGGCGCAAACGATTCATTGCCGGAATCGGGTGAATTGTATCCGCTGGACATTTCTGTATCGGAAAGAGAGTATCCGCCACCGAACCGATTTGCAATTTCTGTCAATGAAGGTACAGCTTTGCCTATACGCTTTTGACGCAGGCGGCGTCCTTCAATTCCGAATTCCGCATTCCGAATTCCGAATTATATTCCGTTCCGCATTCCGAATTTTTCTTCTCCGCTTTGCCTTTTCAAAAAATGTAAAAAAACCATGCAACACTTCCCCGCCCTTTCCCATCTACTCAGTTGAACGGATGTGATCACAATGAAACCGGAAAGCTTAAAAACACTCGTGAAACGTGCGCAGCACGGCGACGCCGACGCGTTCGGCGACCTGTATGACAACTTAAAGCAGGATCTCTATCGCTTTGCGTTTTATCTCACGTCGTCGCCGCAATTGGCGGAGGACGCGGTGTCGGACTGCGTTTTGCTCGCGTTTCAAAAGATCCGACAACTGAAAAAGCCCCAAAGCGTCAAAGCCTGGTTTTGCGCCATATTGCGCAACTGCTGCCGCGAAAAACAGACCGAAAAGGCGCGGCTGCTCCAGCAGATCGACATCGACGCGCTCTCGCTCGTTTTGCCGCAGGAAAGCGACCTTGCGCTCCACGCTTCGCTGCACGCGGCGCTGCAAAAACTGCCGCAGGACGAACGCGAGCTGCTGTTGCTTTCCGTCTTGTTCGGCTACAACAGCCGGGAGCTGGCGGCGATGCTTGAGACAAAGGAAGGCACAATCCGTGCGCGGCTGTCGCGCACCAAAGCGAAGCTGCGCGAAACCTTAGGCGAAGGAGAAGATGAAGCATGAAACAGGATA
>CACWJV010000288.1 GCA_902761265.1 Oscillospiraceae bacterium
CACGTTCAGCGGCGCAACCGTGCTCGCGGTTGGCCATGCGATGATGCAGCAAAGCTACAGCGGCACCTATGTGACCTTCGGCGCAAGCGGCGGAATGGGCGGCTTTGGCGGTAACACCGGCAGTGTGAGCGTTGCATCCGGCAGCACGATCTCCATCAAAGACAGCAGCGGCAATGTGATCTACACCGCGCAAAGCACAGCGCCCCGCACGGCGAGCTATGTGCTCTTTGCTTCGCCTTCTCTCAGCTGCAGCGGCTCTTATACCCTCGCGGCAGGTTCGTCCTCTTCCAGCGATTCGGCAACCACAGGCAGCGGCAGCACAGACAGTCAGCCCGGCTGCGGTACCCAACCAGGCGACGGTACCCAACCAGGCGGCGGTACCCAACCGGGCGGCGGTACCCAACCAAGCGGCGGCACTCAACCCGCCAGTGGCACGCAGACCGGCGGCACTACTCAGTCTGGCAGCAGTTCCGGCTCAAGTTTGAACGGTACAACATCGGGTTTCTCCTTCAGCTTTTTCTCTGACTTTATTCAGATGATCATTGACTTCTTCACGTCTCTTTTCTCGTTCGGCAAATGATATTTCCTCTCCTCTTTTTCCAAAGGGCGTCGGCTGTGGTCGGCGCCCCGCGGCTTTCCATCTTGTTTTTAGTTGCACTACACTTTGACCAATGTTTCTATGCAACAGTTCAACTTCTCCGTTTATAGTTGTAAAACAACATGGAGCAGCAGCGCCCAATTTGAACGCTGCCGCATTATTTCGTGTTATGCCGAGGAACACTCCAACGAGTTTCCCGTTTCCATCATTCACTGGATACCGAACCACACTCCGCATCGAAACGCCTCCATCTATACGATTTAGTTCATTTCGTAGACGTTGTCATTTTGTAAGGTGTCCATGACTGAGTTCATGCATACACCACTTCCCGCAAAACGAACTCTTCCGCGGCGGTCTTGAAGTTATTCATCAACCCTACCCAACGCATCAGGTCGGTCGATTTCATCTTCTCCGTCAAGCCCGCCGCTTTCGCCATCTGCGTGACCATCGTTTCCACCATTTCGTGCGCCTGCTGGTCAACTTCCAACAGATGCGGCCAAAGCGTATCGTTCATCAGCATCAGATTGTATTGTACTTTGAAATTCTCTTTTAGATAGATCTTGCGCAGCATGCCATACTTGCCGAGGGGAGGGTAGTCGTTTTTGGAATAAGCGAGTTCAGGCAGATAGATGTCGCCGTGACGGGTGTAGTAAAGCCTGTTCTGTTCGTCGTAAATGTAATCTTTCATTTTGAGTAGTCCTCCATAAATAGCATTGAATTTGTCCTGTCAATTCAATCTTTCCGGCTGATTACAAAAGCAGAGGGAGACAACTTCCTTACGAAGTGTCTCCCTTGGGCGATCTTTTTTTCTATGGGTTACGCTTTTTTCGCGGTCGCAAGCTTGATGATGAACAGCGTGCCGATCATCAGAACGATGGCAACCGGGAGCACTAGCTGACGAACGAGACGCCGGCAACCGTCAAGGCATAGGGCAACTGGGTGGAAACGTGGTTGATGTGGTCGCACTGAGCGCCGGCGGACGCCATGATCGTGGTGTCGGAGATCGGTGAGCAGTGGTCGCCGCAAACAGCACCGGCCATGCAGGCGGAAACAGCAACGATGGTGATCGGTTCGCCCGCGGAGAACACGGACAGCACGATCGGGATAAGGATGCCAAACGTACCCCAGGAGGTACCGGTGGCAAACGACAGACCCACGGCGATGGCAAAGATGATGGCCGGCAGGAGCGCCTGCAGGGAACTTGCGGAACCGCCGATCAACTGCGAGATGAAGATCTTCGCGCCGAGCGAGCCGGTCATGGAGTTCAGCGTCCACGCGCAGGCAAGGATCAGAATGGCGGGCACCATGGCTTTGAAGCCGTCGGGCAGGGATTCCATGATGTCTTTGAATTTAAGCACACGGCGGCAGATGAAGTAGATCACCGTGACGACCAGTGTGAACGCGCCGCCGAGGGCAAGGCCGACCGAAGCGTCGGAATCGGAGAACGCATCGATGAACGAAGCGCCGCTGAAGAAGCCGCCGGTATAGATCATGCCGACCACGCAGGAGGCGATGAGAACGACCACCGGCAGGATCAGGTCGATCACGCGGCCCTTCGGGTTGACTTTCATCTCTTCGACCGCCTGCTTGGTGCCGGTGGTGAAGATGTCGTCGTTTTCAATCGCGTTGCGTTCGTGCTTCTTCATCGGACCGTAGTCAAACTTGGCGACGGCGAGGAAGATCATCATGACGATGGTCAGAATCGCGTAGAAGTTAAACGGAATGGCGCGCACAAACAGGCTGATACCGCTGCTGGCGCCGGCGTCCTTTGCAAAGCCGGCAACCGCTGCCGCCCAAGAGGAGATCGGCGCAATGATGCAGACCGGCGCGGCCGTGGCGTCGATGAGGTAGGCGAGCTTGGCACGCGAGACCTTGTGGCTGTCGGTCACGGGACGCATGACAGAGCCGACGGTCAGGCAGTTGAAATAGTCATCGATAAAGATCAGCACGCCGAGCGCGATCGTGGCGAGCTGCGCGCCGATGCGCGATTTGATATGCTTGACCGCCCAGCGACCAAACGCCGCGGAGCCGCCCGCCTTGTTCATCATGGCGACGAGCGCGCCGAGGATAACAAGGAAGATGATGATACCGATGTTCCACGAATCCGCAAGATTGCCGATAAAGCCGTCCTGCACCACATGGTTCATGATACCCTCAAAGTTGAAGCCTGCATAGATAACGCCGCCGGCAAGGATGCCGAGGATCAGGGAAGAATAGACTTCCTTGGTGATCAGCGCCAGCACGATCGCAATGATCGGCGGCAAGAGCGAAAGCCATTTGGCATAGGCCGGGATGCGCGTGCGCACGGTTTCGATGGCGGACGCAACATTTTCGGTGAAATCCGGATCGCTTTCCAGATTGTCCGCATAGGCGTCCACATATTCCATGGCCGCGTCAAAGGCGGCATCTTCGGCGGCTGCGGCGTCTTCTTCGGCGGCTGTGTCAACGAGCAGTTCGGCGTCTTCCGCCGCCTCTTCGGCTGCGGCTTCCACCGCTTCGCCGACTTCAGCGCCAAGCAGCGCAGCGTCTTCTTCGGCAAACGCCGTGACGGCTGCAGGCACAGCCAGCGTCAGCACAAGCAGCAGCGCAAGCAGGAGTCTTGCAAGGGTTTGTTTTTTCATTGTTTTTTCCTCCCAATAAAAAATGTGTGAACCTGCAGAAAGGTTCACACACGGCAAACAAAAGGGGTGTTGTCTTGTGATAGCTCTCCGCAGGGTGGTGCGACAGTCGGCAGGATATTGTCCGTACCGCCCAGAGCGCTGCCGTGCAACCGGCACTGCTCTTCGGCAACTGCGCCTTTCGCGGTGTCCCATCGCCTGTTGCAAAGCGGGAAACCGGTACTGATCGCACTTGCGCCTCTATCGAAAG
>CACWJV010000289.1 GCA_902761265.1 Oscillospiraceae bacterium
CACGCGCTGACGCTTGCCGCACAGCTCGGCGCACAGCCGACCGACCTGGTGCTGCAAACGGGCTACACGCACATTTTCACCCACGTGGAATGGCACATGACGGGCTATCTGATCCGCTGCCGCAAAATGCCGGACGGGTTTCTTTGGGTGACGAAGGAACAGCTTGAACACGAATACGCCCTGCCGAGCGCGTTCCGGCCGTTTTGGGACGTTGCGGCGGGCGAATAAAAACAGCAAGCAGACAGGAAGGCGAGGTTTTGACGGATGCTTGATTACCAAAAACTAAGCAGCCGGTATGCCGTGCGAAGACTCGGCGACGCGGACACCGACGAGATTCAGGCATTGTGCAGGGAAAACACGCAGTTTTATGCCTATTGTCAGGCGCAGCCGACAAAAGAACAGGTGCAAAGCGATCTGCGACTGCTGCCGCCGGGCGTGGCACCCGAGGATAAATATTATCTCGGCTTTTATCAGGGCAATACGCTGATTGCCGTAATGGATCTTGTTGACGGATACCCGGAAAAGAGCACGGCCTTTATCGGATTTTTCATGATGAAAAAAGCGCTGCAGGGGCAGGGCCTCGGCTCGGCGATTATCGAAGAGACGGCGGCGTATCTCAAATCCATCGGAAAAGCCGCCATCCGCCTGGCGATTGACAAGGACAACCCGCAGTCGAACCATTTTTGGAACAAGAACGGCTTTCAAGTTTTCAAACAGGTCGAACGCGACGGCTGGACGGTTCTGGTCGCGGAAAAAGCGCTATAAACAAAAGCTGCGGTCACGGGGCAACCCGCGACCGCAGTTTTCAATTATCCATTGCATCAATAGGTGCTGCTCATATCCTTTTGCACCTGTTCGTTGACCGTTTTGACAAACGTCGAGTTGCGGATTCTCTCCTGCAGCATATCGTAGTACAAATCCTCGTCAAACGGGATCGTAACCGTTTTGTTGAGCCACGAGGACAAAAACGCCGCGTTGGAAATCGTCAGCCCGCGGATGCCCTCCTTGCCCTCGGCAACGAGCGGCTCGCCGCGCAGAATATGGGCCGCAAAGGCGTTCATCACGCCGACGTGCTGCGGATTTTCGCCGTCGGTCTCCATCTTTTTCCAGGCGCCCTTCGGACGGCTGAAGCCGTTTTCCGCGGTTTTGATATAGTCTGAGATGGACGTTTCCAGCTCATAGACCCACACGTCGCTGCTGCCGGTGTCGCGGTCTTCTTCGCAAACGATCTTCGCCTTGTCCAGCGTGATCTCGAGCCGGTTGGTGCCCGGAGTGTCGCCGGTGGAGGTAACAAACGTGCCGGTGGCGCCGTTGGGATAGGTCACATAGATCGTCACGTCGTCCTCCACTTCGATCTCGTGCCACTTGCCCTCATGGCAAAACGCACGCACTGTGTCGGGCATGCCGCAGATCCACTGCCACAAATCGAGCTGATGCGGACACTGGTTGAGCATAACGCCGCCGCCTTCGCCCGACCATGTGGCGCGCCAGCCGCCGGAGTTGTAATACTGCTGGGTGCGGAACCAATCGGTGATGATCCAGCTCACGCGGCGCAGTTCGCCGTAGACGCCGCTTTGCACCAGATCGTGAATCTTGCGATAGATGCAGTTGGTGCGCTGGTTAAACATGATGGCGTAGGTTTTGTCGCTGTGTTCGGCAACGTCGATCAGCTCGCGCACCTGCTTCGTATAGACGCCGGCGGGCTTTTCGCTCATGACGTGGACGCCCTTTTGCAGCGCGTAGATCGCGATCGGCGGATGGAAATAGTGCGGCGTGGCGATGATGACCGCATCGGCAAGACCGCTGTCGATCAGCGCTTCGGCAGTCGGGAAGCACACCACGTCGGGCAGCTTTTCTTTGGCGAGGGCAAAACGCTTTTCGTCGATATCCGCCACACAGGTGATGTCGATTTCCGGCATCGCGCCTTTGACAAAATTGTTGATATGGCCGAGGCCCATGTTGCCGACGCCGATCACGCCGACTCTGACTTTTTCGGACATAGGAATACCTCCGTTCCTGATTCTTGCTTCCATTATAGCATGATGCGGCAAATTGTCAAGAAAAAAGCAGGAC
>CACWJV010000290.1 GCA_902761265.1 Oscillospiraceae bacterium
GTTCTTTATTTATTGATTTTTATCAACACGCGTCTGTTTGGTCGATCGGCTGAATCACAGGAAATGCGTCGGAAAGCACGTCAAGGATCGTATCCTCCGTCAGAATCTGAAAATGGTAGATGCGCGCTTCCTCAAACATCTGCGCGTTTTGTTTTTCGTTCACCGTGAAAAACCAGTCCAGATATTCGCTGTCCTCCGTGTAAAAAATCTTGTTCGCGCGGTAATCCAACGCATCGGCGTTCTCGTATCCGTCAAACGGGCACCAGTCAAAGCTTTCCAATGTCACGCGATAAGACATGGGAACGCCGTCAAAGACGATCCGGTATTTCCGCTTGCTTGTCTCCCCGGAAACAACCACATCGGTATGCCCCTGTTCGGTAACGATTTTTTCGTAATACAGCGTCTCGTTGAACGCAAAATCAACTGCCGTCCACATGCTGCATCACTCCTTTTCTTGCAATCTTGCAATCTTGCTTTCTTGCTTTCTTGTATTCTTGCCATCTTATTTCCCGATCTTCGTCCGGATCAGCTTGAACATTTCCACCAGCCATTTAAAGAACGAGATCAGCCCCGTAAAGATCGCCGCCTTTTTGTCGGTCGCCGGCTGTTTCATTTCGTCCGCGGTCCAGTGCTCAGTGTGACAGTTGTCCTCGGTCATCACCGCCGTGGTCTTGTTTTCGTGGTCATAGACCATGAACCGCGTGAGATCGAAATCGTCCGCCGTGAGCTGATGATCCGCGGTGATAACCGTATAAAGGATGCGCAGCTCCGCGTCGGTGCGCAGGGTGTGCGTGGCGTTTTTGGTAAACCAGGTGTAGTCCCTATACGGCGCCGTGGACGCGTCCACCTGTTTGTCGGGGGAAATATATTTGCCCAAGCCCGCGGCGGTCTGCGCTTCGACGTATTCGTCGGGCAGGGTGTCAAAGATCGTGGACGTCGCTGCGCCGAAGGACGCGCGCTTCACGGACACATATTGATCCGAAACAAGCGCGCTGTCTTCACACAGCGGCACCATCTGGAACCCGTATTTGCAAAGAATTGCAAGATTCGCGTCGCTGTCGTCCACCTGCTGCATCAGCTCGTCCGCGTGCAGCGCGACATGATTGTGATAGTCTTCGATCTTTGCGATCAGCCCGGCGTACTGTTCGCGTTTTTCGCTGCCTTCGTCGCCGAACACATAGGTCAGCGCGGTGTCATAGTCCTCCTCTGCCACGCACGACCAGTAGCACGGCATGGTGAAAATCGTGGACAGCGCCAGCGCGGAGGTCGTGCCTTCGATCACTTTGGCATAGATCGTCTTTTTGACGGAATCGGTCAGACGGCCGAACAGCCCGCTCTTGGACAGCAGGTCGATCGTAGCGGACGCAAAGGCCGGCATATTGAAATCGTCGATCGCCGCCGTGTCGGTGAGGATCCGGTTCAGCCCATCCATATCCACACGGAAGCGGCCGCTGATCATCTGGCTGAGGAACTCGGAGCCCTTCGCCAACGGGGCGAGCATCCCGACGCCGGCAAGATCGGCTGTGCCGAACTGCTGGATATACGCCATCACCACGTTGCCGCCGAGGCAGGCGGACGCGAGCGCAACCTTGGAAGCGCCGGTTGCGGCTTTCACGTCGTCCACATACGCCTTGAGCTGACGGGCGTTTTCCATCGGATCGAGCCGCCAGTCGTACCAGAGCTGATAGTCATGCATGTCATAGTAGCCCTTGCTGCCCTTCTTGTTGTGCGTGCGGTCATAGGCGACCGTTGCGCGGCGGGCGGAGGAAATGCCGGTGCCGGCGGGCGCGTTGCCGTCGTTGTCGAGCCGGCTTTCGGCAAACAGGTCGCCGATCTCTTTTTCAAGATGGTCAAAATACGGCTGCCAGTTGTCTTTCAAAAGACCGTCCACCAAAAACGGCATCAGCACGTTTGCCACGGACATATACAGCTCGCTGTTGTCCGCTTCTTCGCCGTCGGTTTCGTCCTTGCTTTTGTCAAACAGGCCGAGCAGACCGTTTTCGCTGATCTTTAATATCTGGTTGTCGTTTTCGTCATAGATCGG
>CACWJV010000291.1 GCA_902761265.1 Oscillospiraceae bacterium
GCCTTTTGCACATCCTTCGGATCCACAGCGGCATATTCTTCGGCCGCGGCTGGCTCGGATACCGGCAGCGTTTCGGCGCTTGCGGGTTCGGCCGGCAGCGCATCGGTCTGCGCCTGCGCTTCGGGAACCGGCGCGTCAATCTTTTGTCCGCAGACAAAGCAAAATTGCGAATGGTCGTCGATCTCGTTGCCGCAGCATTTACAAATCATAGTTTGTCCCCCGCATTTCATCTCATTCTTTAGCATTATAACATCATCTTTCTGTTTTTACAATAGTAAATCAAAAACAATTTTTCTTTTTCCCGCGCAAAGGGCTTGCAAGAACGCCGCGGATAAGGTAGAATAGACAAAGCGCCGACGTTTGGCGGGTTGGTCGACAGTCGTCAGTTTTAGATGGCAAGAAGCAAGAAGGCAAGATAGCAAGATGGCAAGAAAGCCCGAGCCGCAGCGCCATCCGTGATCGGCTGTGTCCTCCACCCTCCGTGCCCTACGGGCGCTATGTAGCGGCAGCCGCTTCGGCTGCTATAGAACCTTGCCGTTTGCAGTAGTCGCCCGCGGGGCGACCGCTACGGACACAATACTGCTTGCCGTTATGCCAGGTCAGCGAATTGCAATCGCTACAAGCTAGATCCTTGCCTTCCCCGCTGGCGGGGAAGGTGGCACGCGCCCACACGATTCGCGGTAAGGCAGCAACGTAAAAAGCGCGTGACGGATGAGGTGGTCAACCCCCACCGCAACCAACCGTTCACGGTAAAGCACAGCCTTTCCCTCCGCGACAAACCGATGTAACCAGCAACCTGTAACCAGCGTTTTCCAACATTTTTCGTTTTTTCACGTTTTCTGTTTTTCTGACTTTTTACTTGGAAAATAAGAGAAGCTAGTTACAAAAGTGCCGAAAAGCCCCTAACGGTGGGCTTTGTTGAGTCAACTAGCGAGTCAACTAGCAATCAACCAGCAGTCAACTAACCGCGTTTTGGTTGACTGTTTCCCAACATCTTTGATTCTTGTATTGTCCGCTTCCAATATGTTTCTCCCCTCTTTTCCACCCTTCCATATTGTCCATCACCTCCGCGATGAACAGACTGTCCCTTCTTGTCTGGCTGCCGCGTTCGCCCGGCGCCACGATTCATTTGTTCCGCAGCCGTTTGCCGACCGGCTTTGTCGTGTTTGCAGCCCGGTTCGTCGAAACGCCGACGCTGCCAATCTTCATTCTTCATTCTTCATTCTTCATTTTCAATTCCCTTGGCCCTCGGAGTCTCGCCTGCCGGCTCGGTCGTTGCTTCTCAGCCTGCGGCTGAGAGGTCGCCACCGGCGGCCCGCAACCCTTGGCCCTGCACCGGAGGTGCTCCATGTCTACCCTCACCGCAAGCAATCTTGCCGTCCAGTTCGGCGATACCACCATCTTTTCCGGCGCGTCGTTTGACGTCGGCCCCAAGGACAAGATCGGTCTGATCGGCGTCAACGGCGCAGGCAAAACCACCTTGTTCCGCCTTTTAACCAAACAGGAAAGTCCGACGCAGGGCGCGCTGTTTTTTGACAAAGAAACCGTCGTCGGCTATATGGAGCAGCACGCCTGCGCCCAAAGCCGCAAAACGCTTTTTGACGAAATGCTCACCGTCTACGCCGATGTGATGGCCGCGGAAAAAGAGCTCGAACAAATCGCCAAAAAGCTGGAAACGCCCGCCGCAGACCACGACGCACTGCTCGCCCGCCAGCAGGAGCTGCTCGATCTTTATGCCCGGCGCGACGGCACAACCTACCGCAGCCGCGCACGGTCCGCGCTGTTGGGTCTCGGCTTTTCGGAAAACGATTTTGCCCTCCCCTGCCCGCTGCTTTCGGGCGGTCAGCGCTCCAAGCTGAGTCTGGCGAAGCTTTTGCTGTCCGGCGCGAATCTCTTATTGCTCGACGAGCCGACCAACCATCTGGACATCGCGTCCATCGGCTGGCTCGAAGGGTTTATTGAATCGTTTCCGGGCGCTGTGATCGTGATCTCCCACGACCGCTACTTTTTGGACAAAGTCACCACGCGCAC
>CACWJV010000292.1 GCA_902761265.1 Oscillospiraceae bacterium
GCTGCTTGACCCGACCGGCGGGTTGCAGCCGGGGATTCCGCTTTGTCCGCCCGAAGGCGACGCCGGCACCGGCATGGTGGCGACCAACAGTGTGAAACCGCGCACCGGCAACGTGTCCGCCGGCACGTCTGTGTTTGCCATGGTCGTGCTGGAGCGTGCGCTGCAAAACGTCTATCCCGAAATCGACATGGTCACCACGCCCGACGGATCGCCCGTGGCGATGGTGCATTGCAATAACTGCTCGGCCGATATCGACGCCTGGGCCGCGATGCTCGGCGGCTTTGCAGCGCAGGGCGGACAGTCCCTGACAAAAGGGCAGGTGCTCGATCTGATCTACAACACCGCGCTCGACGGCGACGCCGACTGCGGCGGACTTTTGTCCTACAACTACCTGTCCGGCGAATCCATCACCGGCGTCAAGACCGGCGTGCCGCTGTTTGTGCGGCCGCGCGGCAGTGCGCTGACGTTCCCTAACTTTGCGCGCAATCTTTTGTTTTCCGCGCTCGCCACCCTTTCGATCGGCATGGATCTGCTGCAAAAAGAGCAGGTTGCAATCGACTGCCTGTACGGCCACGGCGGCTTTTTCAAAGCGGCAAATGCCGGCCAGCGGATGATGGCGGCGGCCACCGGCAGTCCGGTCACGGTGATGCAGACTGCGTCGGTCGGCGGCCCGTGGGGTATGGCGATCCTTGCGATGTATCTGCTGGACGGCGGCGGTCTTTCGCTGCCGGACTATCTTGCAAAACGCGTGTTCAAAGACGCTGCGCAGACAACTGTGCAGCCCGAACAAAAAGACAAAGACGGCTTTGCGGCATACAAAGAAAACTACATCGCTGCGCTGCCGGTTGAAAAAGAGGCACAGCGCGTGCTTTACGGGGAGGAATAAACCATGCTGGAACAACTCAAAGAAACGGTTTTGCAGGCAAATTTGCTGCTGCCGAAGCACAATCTTGTTACGTTCACCTGGGGCAACGTCTCGGCGATCGACCGGGAAACGAACCTCGTGGTGATCAAGCCCTCCGGCGTATCCTATGAGACGATGACGGCGGAGGATATGGTTGTGGTCGATCTTTGCGGCAACGTGGTGGAAGGCACGCTCAACCCGTCGAGCGACACGCCGACGCATCTGGAGCTGTATAAAGCATACCCCGCCATCGGCGGCGTGGTACACACCCATTCGCGCTGGGCCACAACCTTTGCGCAGGCCGGGCTGCCGATCCCGGCGCTCGGCACCACCCACGCGGACGACTTTTACGGCGATATTCCCGTCTCGCGCCGCATGACCCCCGCCGAGATTGCCGGGGCGTATGAAAAGGAAACCGGCACCGTGATTTTGGAAACCGTTGGCGACAATGCGATGGACGTCCCGGCGGTGCTGGTGCATTCCCACGGCCCGTTTGCCTGGGGCAAAGACGCGATGGAAGCGGTACACAAGGCGGTGGTGCTCGAGGAGGTCGCCTTCATGGCGTGGCACGCGATGCAGCTAAACCCGAATCTTGCGCGGATGCAGCAGGAACTGCTCGATAAGCACTTTTTGCGCAAGCACGGCAAGAACGCCTATTACGGCCAAAAATAAAAAAACGCCCCGCGGCTCTTTTTCTTTTGGTACGCAGCGGTGTACAAAGTTGTCAGTGGTGTGGCACAGTTTTCATAAAGCAGTGAAAAGATTGTGAGTTTTCTGAATAAGGCTTGAATTTATTCGTGTTTTATGCTAGACTAGCTACGGTATCAGGAGATACCAGATTTTAATACGGAGGCAGCATTATGGATAGCATCATTGCGGTATTCAATCAGATCCTTGATTTCTTCAAGAATAATGAATCCATCGCGAAGCTGATCGAAATGGTCAAGGGCTCCATTGAGCAGTTCATGTACAAGACCGAACTAATTACGGAAGCATAAGGAATTATGTATTCGAAAGAAGGGCACCCTTGTGGGGCGTTTTTTAGTGCGTAGTGCATAGAAGAGATTGTGTGACAAAGCAAAAACCCGCCGAAAGGCGGGTTTTA
>CACWJV010000293.1 GCA_902761265.1 Oscillospiraceae bacterium
ATCAGCCTTTGCTTTATGCCGGCCGGCTTTTGCATTGCGATGGGTTCGGTGTTCCAGGCCGTCGGACGCAGTTGGTATTCGATGATCGTCTCGTTTGCGCGGCAGCTCATCGTGCTGCTGCCCGCCGCCTACTTGTTGTCAAAGACCGGCGTGGTCGACAACGTCTGGTGGGCGTTCCCGATTGCGGAGGTCGTCTCCGTGATCGTTTCGGCGCTGTCGTATGTCCATGTGTATCACACGCTGATTGTGCACGTGGGAGAAGACAGGGCCGAGAGCCAAGGGCCAGGGGTTGCGGGTCGCCGGTGGCGACCTCTCAGCCGCAGGCTGAGAAGCAACGACCGAGCCGGCAGGCGAGACTCCGAGGGCGCCGCACCTGAAGGCGCGTAATCAAACAATGTATGGATTGATACCGCAGACCTGTTTCGGGTCTGCGGTTTTTGTCCAAAGAAAAAAGTTTACATTTTGGGGATTCCATTTTCCGTAAAATATGCTATAATCAAATCAACGAATCCCAAGGAGGTAAAATCATATGAAAAAGACAAACAAACTGCTCGCGCTGCTGCTGTCTGTGCTGCTGGTGTTCTCGCTGACTACAACCGCGTTTGCGGCGGACAGCGACGTGGTCGCCAGCGGCGGCGACGGCGTCAACACCAAATGGACACTGACCAAAGACGGTACTTTGACCGTCAGCGGCAACGGCCCCATCGTGGATCAGGATGAGATTGAATATGACGAAAACGGCGAAGCCAGCTCGATCAACAAGCTTGACTGTATCGGCTGGCAGATCAACGAAGTCTGGGACAAGCTCACGGCAAAGATGTCTGCCGGCGACGCGGCGCGCACCCGGTTCGATTTTGTGAAAACGCTTATCATCGAAGAGGGCGTCACCGAGATCCCGAGCTCCGAATTCAGCGATCTTTTCCCCCGCACGATCGTGCTGCCGGCGTCGCTGCAAACACTCGGCTATGAAGCCGTCGACGCCCGCTACTGCGAAAAGCTGACGATTACAAACCCGAAGCTCGAAATCTTCGGCAATATAAAAATCGCTGCCTACGCCAAGGGTCAAACGCCCTATGCCTCCATCGACGAAGCGATTGACGCCTCTGTTGCGTATGATACGGCCAGCGCGGAGCTGAGCGCCAAACTGGATATTCTGTATGAACTGGAAGCGGGCTACGCCATCTACAAAGGCGTACCGGTCGACGTCACCAAAGCGGCGTATCTGCAGGACTTCAACCGCGCCCACGGGACAAAGTATACCACCGTCAAAGACTGCATCCTGTACTGCATCAAACAGGTCAACGCGATCTTCGGCACCAACTACACCAAAGCGGCCCAGATCGTGGAAATCGTCAGCTTTGACGACGAAAAGTTTGTGCAAAGAAAGCAGGAAATCTCCGACAAGATTGACGCGTTGTATGAAGCCATCAGCATCGAAGGCCGGATGGAAGACGACTACCTCGGCTCCCACGGCTACGAGGATGTGACCGCCTATCAATGGCTGACCGTCTATGCGCCCGCCGGCACCGAAGCCGAAGAATCGTGCAAGATCAGCGGCGTGCCGTTCGTTTCCACCACACCGGTGGACCATTCGCCGCTCGGCAAGATCAAGGCGTTTTTCGCCAAGGTCAAGGCGTTCTTTGAAGACATCATCGCAAAGTTGACCGCGCCGTTCCAGATGGCAAAGCTGATTTTGGAAAGCAAGCTGCAAAAAGGCTGAACCAACGAAAGACCGCTGGTAAAAAACCGGCACAACGACACAGCACCCGCCGCAAGGCAGGTGCTGTATTTTGTTGCAAAAAATGAAACGTCAATTCTGTGTCGCGTAGGGGTCGCCCCGTGTGGCGACCCGAGCAACAAACGGTTTGCATCGTGGCAACGGTGAGGTTCCATCTGCCGTATGAAGCCATGTATTTTACAGATCGTTTTTTGCAAGGTGTTTCGGGTCGCCACACGGGGCGACCCCTACGCGACACAGAATTGACGTTTCATTTTTTGCA
>CACWJV010000294.1 GCA_902761265.1 Oscillospiraceae bacterium
ACGGATCTTGTCCACCGGCAGCTTTTGATACGGCAGTGTGAGCTTTTCCTGCTGGTTGGCTTTCGGCTTCGTCATCGTCTGAAAGACCGCGTCCATGTCCAATTGACCCTGCGCAGACAGCTTGCGCATCTGTTGGGCCTGCGCCAGCGACGGGGTGCAGTCTTCGCTTTCGATGGTTTCCAGCAGATTTTTCTGTTCATCTTCCGTGAGATAGGACAATTCAACAGCAGGGCGCAATGCGATCTTGCTTTCGTCAACCAAGCTGAGCAAGCCCGGTTCAAGTTGATTCAGACGGATAAAGCGAAAGATCTGTGCTTGACTTTCACCCACTAATTCAGAAAGCTCTTTGCTGGAATTCAACTTTTTATCCAGTGGAGAAAAAGTTAAATCCGTCCGTTTCCCTTGGTGCTTCATCGCATCCAGCCGCAGCTTATAGGCTTTTGCTTTCTCGCTGGGAAGGATATGTTCCCGATGCAGATTGCTGTCCACGACCATGATCGCGGCTTCGTCGCGGCTGACGTTGCAAACAACGGCAGGTACCTTTTTCAGCCCCGCCTTTTTCGCCGCGAACAGCCGCCGATGTCCGCTGATGAGCTCAAAAGTGTGCGCGTCATCCGGCTTTGGCAGCACGATCAACGGCGACAGAATCCCGCGTTCCTTGATGCTTTGCACCAGCTCTTCCATTTCTTCGTTGTCAAGCACCTGATAAGGGTTGTCGTCAAACGGAACGATTTGGTCTACCGGAAGTTTGACGGTCTGGTGCGTAGCGGCGATTTCCCGCATCACGTCCTGCTTTGCCTGCGTGTGCATTTCCGCAATCAGCAGCCCTGCGTTTTCCGGCGGCATGAGAGAGAAAAGCTCTCTTGTGGTTTTTACTTCTGAAATATTTGGTTTTTTTGCCATTTTTACAAAACTCCTTTAATTATTAGAATAAGTTATCTTGCGCCGTCATCTCTGTGACGGTCTTTGTTTTGCTCCAAGGTGCGGGTTGGGAAATACCATTCCCGCATCTGTTCTTTTTCGGCTTCGACCTTGCCCAGGAGCATGGGCTGGTCGTCAATGATCCGCTGCGCCAGTTTGAGCTTGTTCCGCAGTCCGGCCAGTTCGGCAGTCATGCCGTCGCGCTGCTTGACTAGTTCTGCCAGCTTCGCCGGGTCTTTGCAGCCGCGAATGCGGTTGTAAACCTTGCTGCGTTCAAACTTGAGCTGTTCCATTTTTAAAGACGTATCTGCAATGAATCGCTCCACGTCAGCGTAGTTGTACAGCTTTTCGTTCACTGCAAGATCAATCTGTTCCTGCATGAACGTGATCTTCGGACGCAGCTGTTTCATCTCCGGCGACATCGGGTGCGGGTTGCAGTCGTGCACTTCGATCAAAGCGCCTACGAAAAGCAGCGCCAGAAGCAGCAGTGAGATCACCGGCGCACCGATCATCACGCCGCCGAGCATGCCCTGCACGCAACTTCCGGCCATCTTGGCAAATGCTTCTTCGCTCCGGTAGGTTCGCCGCGACTCTTCAAACTCAATGTCCTTGTACCGGTAGACATACACGTTGTTGACGAAATAGCGTTTGTAGTGGTTGTAACCCATGATGTTACCGTTGAGTTCATAGCGGCCCTGCATCCGAATTCGGTTGCGGATGGCTTCGGGCGTATAGTCTGCACCGAGGTTTGCCAGACGTACCCCGTGTTCATCTGTTCGGCTTCTGATCGTGGCATAGCGTTCGGGACTGCCGAAGTTTGAGATGAAATAGCCCTGATCGCGCATGACCTGCAGAAAACGGCGGTCATCGGGCGAATGCTTAATCGCAAAGTCGATGGCCGCTTTCATATAGTCATATTTGGTTTTGATACCCTTCTGCTGCGCCATATACACGTTATATGGCACACGCTTGCCCTTCGGCTTCAGGATCACAGATAAACCGTGCTCAAAGCAGACTCGGTCGGCAGTGCTGCGAAACCGGTTGTACATCGCCTTGTTCTCATTCATTTTCTTGCCGTTCCCGATCTCCTGCGCCTGCTGTGCTGTCACTTCATCCGGCTTGAACGAAACATAAGCGTGATAGGCCACGATGCCGCCGGTCTTGCCGTAGAGCTCTTTCGTGTCCGTCATTTGCTGCACCGCATATTCAGGGTCGCAGTTGATGCCTTCGACCAGCAGCTTCTTTTCTTCGGCCAGTAACGTCTTGTTTTCGTCCTCGGCATAGTGGATGGAACGCAGCAAAGCACGCTCCCCGTCAGAGTAGCGTGCTTCGTCTGTTTTCCGTTTGTCCGCGGCATAGGCGATCACAGCGCCGATCTGTCCCTTGATCGGCCAGATACGCGTTACGGCCATATGCGTTTTCCTTTGCGCGACTTGAAATACGACGCGATCCTGCGCTCCAGCTTGCGGTGTTCATCGAGTACCGCGGCACATTCTTCACGGTCGATGAAGTTGATGCTGTTGGCTTTGGCGACAAGCTGGTTCAGATTCGTACCGATCCGGCGCAGCTCCACCGTGAAGGCCTTGAAATCTACCGGCGGCGCTTCGATGATTTCGGCACAGGCGATCAAAAGACGGATCACAAAGCTCCGGCTCTTTTTCGTCTTTTCGCAAAGCGTCTGCAGCAGCGCGTATTCCTGATCATCCAGATAGACGTGTAGATCGTGTTGACGTTTTCTTGTAGACATGGAAAAACACCTCCTT
>CACWJV010000295.1 GCA_902761265.1 Oscillospiraceae bacterium
TGCTGCTGCTGCCGGACGACGTGCTGCAAATGGTGGAAACGGGCGTGCTGTCCGCCGGCCATGCGCGTGCGCTGCTCGGCTTGGCGCAAAGCGACGATATGGTGGCGCTGGCAAAGCAGATTGTGGAAAAAGGGCTTTCCGTGCGCGAAACGGAGCGGCTTGTCAAAACGGCGACGCAGGACAAACCCAAACGGGAAAAGCGTGTGAAAAAACGCGACGTGTTTTTTGACGAAGCGGAGCTCGCGTTCAGCGAGGCGCTGGGACGCAAGGCGAAGGTGTTCCTTTCCTCCGGCGGCAAGGGCACGGTGGAGATCGAGTTTTTCGGCAAGGAAGACCTCGGCAAACTGCTGCAATTATTTGATAAATAACATCGAAGGAGATCGATTCTTATGTTAGACATCCGACTGATCCGTGAAGATCCCGACCGTGTGAAGCGGGCGATGAAAACGCGCAATAAGGATATGGACGCCGTCGTGGACGAGATCATCGAGATCGACCGCAAACGCCGCGAACTGTCCGGCAAGCGCGACGCGCTGAAAGCGGAGCAGAACGCTGCCAGCAAGCAGATTCCGCAGATCAAAAAAGCGGGCGGCGACATCAGCGAGATCATGCAGAAAATGAACAAGGTCAAGGAGGCCATCAAGGCCGACGAAGACGAGCTGAACGCGCTTGAGCAAAAGCAGCGTCAGCTATTGCTCGAGATCCCGAATGTGCCGAGCGACACGACGCCGATCGGCAAGGACGACAGCGAAAATGTGGAGATCCGCCGCTGGGGCGAACCGCGGCAGTTCGACTTTGATGCCAAGGCGCACTGGGATATCGGCGCCGATTTGGGCATCCTCGACCCGGAGACCGCCGCAAAGGTGACCGGCGCACGCTTCCATTTCTACCGCGGCCTCGGCGCCCGGCTGGAGCGTTCCGTTATCAACTTCTTCCTCAACACCCACACCGCCCACGGCTATACCGAGATCTTCCCGCCGTTTATGGTCAACCGCGCCTCGATGACCGGTACCGGCCAACTGCCGAAGTTTGAAGAGGACGCATTCAAGCTGACCAACGACTATTTCCTGATCCCGACCGCCGAGGTGCCGGTGACGAATATGCACCGCGACGAGATCCTCGACGGCAGCAAACTGCCGATTTGCTATTGCGCCTATTCCGCGTGTTTCCGCGCCGAAGCCGGTTCCGCCGGCCGCGACACGCGCGGCCTGATCCGGCAGCACCAGTTCAACAAGGTGGAGCTGGTCAAGTTTACCAAACCCGAAGACAGCTATGCGGAGCTTGAAAAGCTGACGAACGACGCCGAGCGCGTGCTGCAGCTTCTGGGTCTGCCGTACCGCGTGGTGGCGCTGTCTACCGGCGACATCGGCTTCTCCTCGGCCAAGACGTATGACATCGAAGTGTGGATGCCGTCCTACGGCCGCTATGTGGAGATTTCCTCCTGCTCCGATTTCGAAGACTTCCAGGCGCGCCGCGCGTCTATCCGCTATAAGGACGGCCCGGCGGACAAAGCCAAGCTTGTGCATACCCTCAACGGCTCCGGCGTTGCCATCGGCCGCACGGTTGCCGCGATTCTTGAAAACTATCAAAACGCCGACGGCAGCGTGACCGTTCCCGAAGTTTTGCGTCCGTATATGGGCGTGGATGAAATTCGCTGAGCGAATTTCATCCCAATTCGGAATTCGGAATTCAGAATTCGGAATTGCGGTCGCGGGGAACAAACGTCATTAGAGCAAATACCTTCCCGCAAAACGAAAAGGCAGTACCCCTTTATATCCGTCAATAATAATATTTGACGGACCATTCTTCAAACTATAACAGGCGCAACGCCGCAGGCAGCGCCCCTTCCCCGGTATTTCATATGCTGAAGGAAGTGCAGGAAAGGATATGATTTCATATGTACAACGATCTGCTTGACGTCATTGGTTATGTGAAAAACATCGATCCGGAAATCGGCGACGCGATGGCGCTCGAACTGAGCTGATCGCTTCCGAAAACATTGTCTCTCCCGCCGTCATGGCGGCGATGGGCAGCGTGCTGACCAATAAATACGCCGAAGGCTACCCCGGCAAACGCTACTACGGCGGCTGCGAATGTGTGGACATCGTGGAAAACATCGCCATCGAGCGCGCCAAGGCGCTGTTCGGCGCCGAATACGCCAATGTGCAGCCGCACTCCGGTTCGCAGGCAAACCTTGCCGCCTACGCTGCTGTGCTCCAACCGGGCGACAAAGTGCTCGGCATGTCCCTTGCCGAAGGCGGCCATCTGACCCACGGCTCGCCGGTGAACGCCAGCGGCAAGATCTATGATTTCATTCCCTACGGCGTGGACGAAAACGGCTTTATCGACTACGATGCGCTGCGCGAAACCGCAAAGCGCGAACAGCCGAAAATGATCGTTGCCGGCGCGTCGGCCTATCCCAGAGAGATCGACTTCAAACGTCTGCGCGAAATCGCGGACGAAGTCGGTGCGCTGCTGCTCGTGGACATGGCGCACATCGCCGGTTTGATCGTGGCGGGCGTCCATATGAACCCCGTGCCCTACGCCGACATTGTGACCACCACGACCCACAAAACCCTGCGCGGCCCGCGCGGCGGTCTGATTCTCGCCAAAGCGGCATACGGCCCCGCAATCAACAAAGCGATCTTCCCGGGCAACCAGGGCGGTCCGCTGATGCATATCATCGCGGCCAAAGCGGTTTGCTTCGGCGAAGCGCTGCAGCCCTCGTTCAAAGCGTATGGCGAACAGATCGTCAAAAACTGCAAGGCGCTGGCAAACGGTCTGATGGCCCGCGGCATCGACCTTGTGTCCGGCGGCACGGACAACCATCTGTGTCTTTTGGATCTGCGCTCGGTGCATCTGACCGGCAAAGAGCTCGAACACCGGCTCGACGAAGTGGGCATCACCACCAACAAAAACGCGATCCCGAACGACCCCGAAAAGCCGTTCGTTACCTCCGGCTTGCGGCTCGGCACTGCGGCGCTTACCACGCGCGGCATGAACGAGCGGGATATGGACAAGATCGCCGAACTGATCACCCTCGCAGCCAAGGATTTCGACGCGCAAAAAGCGTATATCCAATCGGAAGTCGACAAGCTTTGCGACGCCTATCCGCTGTATCAATAACCAAAAAACAACCGCCGTACCCGAACGGATACGGCGGTATTTGTATGCCTGTTTATGCGGCAAGAATTTCCACAAGCGGCGCGAGCGCGTCTTCGTCGAACAGGTCGATTCCGTTTTCAAAGAAGCCGAGGATCTTTTCGCCGTCCGCGCTTGGCGCTTGCTTGAGCTTGCCCTTGATCATCTTGACGATCATCCCGGCCATCAGCTTGTACATACCCTTGAGATTTTTGAGATCGAACGCGCCGGGCAAAAAGCAAAACGGCAGATCGGGACAGCATTTTTCCCGGACGGCGTCCTTGTCCTGCGCCATAATGCCCACCGCGCCGACTGCACGCAGCGGCAGCCCGGTCTCTTTCATTTGATGCAGTCCCTGTATATCGCCGCCGAAGATCCAACCGAGAAACACGGCGTCGTCGGTTTCGGCGGTTTCCCATTTCATTTCAGATCGTTCCCTCTGTGTCTGTCGGTTCGGTTTGCTGCGGTTTGCGCAAGGCGAGCGCCGTGCCGACAACTGTAAGTATCACCAATATGCAGCCCGGAACCGGGTTCGGCAACTGCAGGGCGAAAAAGCCGCTGCCGGCCACCGCCGC
>CACWJV010000296.1 GCA_902761265.1 Oscillospiraceae bacterium
CGGCGCGGTCATTCTGCCGCGGCTTTCAAAAGATAACATCCCCGCAACGATGTGCTACGAGCATCTGCTCAAAACGATCCAAAGCGAAAAGATCAAAGCGATCGCCGCAAAACCGCAGGCGGCGTATTCGCTGCCCAACGTGACTTTGACGATCCTCGGCCCGCTGGTGCAGGACGTCGATCTCAACAATATGTCCGTCGTGTGCACGGTGCGTGCGTTTGACACGCTGTTGCTGCTGACGGCCGACGCCGGGATGCCGGCACAGCAGCGACTGGTGGAAGCGGGGAGCGATCTTCGCTGCGACGTTTTCCAGGTGCCGCACCACGGGGCCGACAACGCGCTGTGTGAAGCGCTGCTCGATCTTGCCCGTCCGCAAACGGCGGTGATCTCCTGCGGCAAAAACAACGACTACGGCCACCCGCACCGCGCGGTACTTTCCGCCCTCAGTCAGCGCGGCGCAGAGATCTACCGCACCGACGAACAATCCACCGTCACCGTATCCTGCTATGCCGACGGCTACCGCGTGGATACGGCGAAATGAAGGAGAAACAGATGGAATATTATGTAGAAAAGCTGGACGCGGATGCTGCAGTCTGCATGTCGGAAAGCGGCGAAATCTGTCGTATTTCGCGCGAAAAGCTGCCGGATGATCTGGTTGAAGGCTGCGTGCTGCGCGAAGAAAACGGCGCGTATTTGCTCGATTTAGCGCGTACCGAAGCGCGCAAATCGGCGCTTTTGGCGTTGCAGGACAGTCTGTTTGACGAGGAAGCACCGGTGGAAGAATCTCAATAAACCATCCGGCGTCTGCTTGACAGGCTGAAAAGGATGCGATATAATAAGACCGTCATGCGGGTATGGTGGAATTGGCAGACACGCTGGATTTAGGATCCAGTGGAGCGATCCATGCAGGTTCGAGCCCTGTTACCCGCACCACGATAAAAGCCTCTCTTGTCTACCAGGACAAAAGAGGCTTTTAATGTCATAATGGAATAATAAAGGCAAAAATAGGGGAAAATCAAGCAAAACCGGGCTTCGGAGCGGTCAGTCGGCTGTTTCGGAGCCCTATTTTTTGCTTTCAGACGTCAAAAATTGCCCAAAACTCTGGTGTACATTTTTGTAGTTTTTACGCTGCAAGTAATCCAAAAAAGTGTTCGGATAACAGGGCTCGAACCATCGGATAATTAAGAAAAACCGCAGTTCACTCCCCGAAAACGGCTTTCTACGGCTGTTGCTCTTGCAAATTATCGGTTTTATGTTATACTGAACACGAAGCCAGAACCGAAGGAGGCGTCCGTATGAATATTGCATTGCTGGACGACGAGATGCATGAAAACGAGAATCTGCGCGCCATGATCAAGGTCTATGCCTTTGACCGAAACTACGATATCCATTGCGAAACCTTTACCGACGGGCGGGAACTGCTCAAACGGGACCGGTTCGATCTGTACTTTCTGGATTTCCGGATGGAAACGATGGACGGGATCGAGGTGGCAAAGGCGCTGAAGGAAAAATACAACAACGCCGTGACCATCTGCTATCTGACCAACTATGCCGCGGCTGCGGCCGAAATCATCAACCACCGGATTTATGCCGACGGCTTTTTGAAAAAGCCGGTCGAAGCCTCACTGCTTGCGGAAAAGCTGGATCAGTTTTACCGCCTGTCCTATTTCCATCGCTTTGAGCTGCGGCGCGGCGCCAACCGGCAGACCGTGTATGCGCAGGACATTCTTTATGTGGAGGCGGACGACAAGCGCGTCAGGCTGCATCTGTTTGACCGGGTCGAAAGCTATAACTATCTGCTTCGTGAGATCGAAAAGATTTTGCAGACCGGCGGCGTGTTTTATCGCGTTTCCCGGTCGTATCTGGTCAATATGCAGTATGTGGACCGCTATGACGCAAAGAGCGTCACGATGAAAAACGGCGAAGTTCTGCCCTATATGTTCCTGCTCAACAACTGAAAGGGGAGGGATCTTTCATGACGGCTCTTGCAGAAGTCATCCGGCAGCTGCCGGCTCTTTACGGGGTCATCTCCATTCTCGACAACCTGCTTATGGTGACCGGCTGCGCGTTCGTCACGGTGGCGCTGTTCCATCTGGAGCTGCGCAAAAAGCCCTGGCCCTATCTGGTTTCCGCGCTGTTTTGTATTGTGCTCGGCGCCGGAGACCACGCGATGCTTGCGGTGCAGGATTCTTTGCTTGATCTGACATGGACAACGCTGACGATGCTGCTGCCGTTTGTCTGCATGGCGCTCCTCTTCCGGCGTCAGGAGCTTTGGAAAGCGATGCTCGTGTCGTTCGGCTATACGTTTGTTGACGCGCTGCGCTATGTGGTGTTGCTGCTGTTTTTCAGGTATGACTTTGACAACGTCAACGAGCCGCTGGAAATGCTGGTCGGCTTTTTGGTGAACGTGACGGTTTGTCTGCTCGCGTTCGTGCTGCTGACCCGCTATGCGAAAAAACACGTTATTTCTCTACATGTGACCCGCAATGCGTCGATTTTGTTTATGCTCGTTGTGTTTACAGTCGCGATCTTTATGGTGTCCATGCTGCTCTTTACTTCGTCCGACCCCGTTACGCGGCAGATTGAGTTTGCCTTTGTGCTGCTCAATATCCCGATGCTGACTGTGACCATCGCGTTTGCGATGTTCACCATATACCGGATGCGTGTGCAGTCGGAGCGCTATAAAGAGCAGTTGAGCATGCAAGTGCAGCAGTTTGCGTGGATGGAGCAGATGAACAACGACCTGCGCGTGTTCTGCCACGATTTCCCGAAAAAAATGCGGCCGCTGATCCTCTATATCGACGAGGACAAGCCGGCGGAGGCGCGCGCGATGGCCCAGCAGTTCACCGACTTTGTCGCCACCCGCGGCGAGCGGTTTCACACCGGCAACTACCGGTTCGACACAGTGCTGTTCTGCGAGCAGCAGCTTGCGCAAAGGGATGGCATCCGGCTCGACGTTCCGTTTGACACCGTGTTCCCGGCGGAGGGGATCGACTCGGACGACATCTACACGATCTTCCCCAACGCACTCGACAACGCGATTGAAGCGACGCGCAAAGCGGAAGGGGAAAAGGTGGTCTCCCTGCATGCGCGGATCTCCAACGGCACGGTCTATGTGACGATCCGCAACCCGGTCGCGGAGCCGGTCAAAGAGAAAAAC
>CACWJV010000297.1:0-1249 GCA_902761265.1 Oscillospiraceae bacterium
TGCTGCTGTTTCGTCTTTTTCACAGCAGGTTCGGGCGGTGTTTTCGCCCCGGGTTCCGCCGGCGGAAGATCAAGCAGATCGCCGAACGGTTCTCCTCTTTTCAATTCCCTGAGCGCGGTTTTCGCGCGGAAAACGGTATCGTAATGCGCCAGCACGTCCGCACCGTGGCTGACGGCATACGCGCCGTCGAGCAAAAGCTGGTTGGAGCCGGCAAAGGACAAACTGTCTCGGCTGCCGGGCAGCACAAACAGATCCTTGCCCTGTTTGCGGGCGTGATTCGCGGTGTTGAGTGTGCCGCTCCCGGCGCCTGCCTGTACGATCACAACAGCATCGGAAAGGCCGGCAATCAGCCGGTTGCGCAGCGGAAACGACCCGGGACCCGGCGTTTGCAGCGGCGGGTATTCCGTTACCAGTGCGCCGCAGGACGCCACCCGTTTACGCAGATCGGCGTTTTCACGCAGATATCCGCTCCCGTGGCCGCAGCCCATAACGAGCACGGTCGGTTTTTGCAGCCGCAGTGCGCTTTCATGCGCCACGGTGTCAATGCCGAGAGCTCCGCCGGAAACAATTGTACAGCCGGTTTCGGCAAGTACGGACGCGATCTCGGCGGCCGCGTCCTTTGCATAATCCGTCGGCGTTCTCGCGCCGATGACGGCAAAGGATTTTTCGGCATCCAAGCACGCCGGATCACCTCGCACAAAGAGTACCGCAGGCAGATCACGCAAAGCGCGCAATCGAGCAGGAGAACGCGGGTCATCCGGAGTCAGGACAGTGATATGTTGTTTTTCACACAGTTCCAGAATCTCACGGCAGTCGTCGAGCGATTTATCGAGCAGCAGCGGCAGGCGCTTTTTGGAAAACGACGGCAACGAACCGAACAGATCGCATTGCCGGTAGGTGTTTTCCTCCGCAGCCCAAAAGGCGCGGACAGAATCGAAACTGCGCAGCACATCGGCAATTTTCGCCCCGGCGCCGAGACACTTTTGCAGCCACAGCCAATAAACGGCGGTTTCTTTTGTTCCTGTCATCGCGCACGCACCAGCTCCCACATGGTGATCGCGGCAGCCATAGACGCGTTGAGCGATTCGGCGCGGCCGCCCATCGGGATCGTCACCCGTTCGCAGATCGAAAGCACTTGCTGCGTCACGCCGTTGCCCTCGTTGCCGATCACGGCGATGATGCCGCCGGAAAGCTCGAGTGTTGTCAGCTTTTGCGCGCCGGCGTCCGGCGTCGTTGCCAACAAACGAAA
>CACWJV010000297.1:1262-3149 GCA_902761265.1 Oscillospiraceae bacterium
CGCAGCAGCGACCCCATCGCTGCACGCTGCGCTTTCGGGTTGCCCGGATCGCAGCAGGCGCACAGCACCGCACCGTCAATTCCGAGTGCCTCCGCCGTGCGGATGATTGCGCCGAGATTCGCCGGATCCTGGATATGATCGAGCGCCACATAGACGCCGCCGGGTTGCAGCGTCGATTGCGTCCGCGGGGTTTCACATACACAGAACACGCCCTGCGGCGAGCGGGTCTGCGAAAGCTTTTGCGCCACGGCAGACGAGATCAAAAAGCTTTGTCCGGCTGCGGAAAGCAGCGAAGACAGTTTGTTTCCATCTTTGTCGAGCGCCTGCTGTGTGACAAAGCACTGCTTGACGGGAATGCCGGTTTCGGCAGCGTCGCAGCACAGGCGCAAGCCTTCTAAAAAGAAGGCGTTTTCGGCCCGGCGAAACGACGAAGAAGCGGCCAGTTTACAGGCGTGTTTGACGCTTTCGTTTTGCAAACTTTCGATTTTCACCATCATAATGGAGTATCCTTCAATGAAACATAAAATGACAAATACGCCAGAGTATCAACTCTGACGTATGATTCGTTGTCTTACAGCGCAGCCTTCGCCTGCTCCACAAGCGCGGTAAACGCGGCGGGATCGGCGATTGCGATTTCGGACAGCATCTTTCTGTTCAGCGTAACGCCGGCTTTCTTGAGGCCGTTCATAAACGTGGAATAGTTGATGCCGTTGAGTTTGCAGGCGGCGGAAATGCGGGTGATCCACAGACGGCGGAAGTCACGCTTTTTCTGCTTTCTGCCGATGTAAGCGTAGTTGCCGGATTTCATTACGGCCTGCTTCGCTGTTTTGAACAGGCTGTGCTTGGAGCCGTAGTAGCCCTTCGCAAGCTTGAGTACTTTATTTCTTCTCTTGCGCGTCATCATTGCGCCTTTAATACGAGCCATGAGTCATTACCTCCGTTGTTACATTCAGTGTTTTTCAGAAAGAGCCGTTTCTTATTTATAAGGAACTAGACGCTTGATCTGCTTCTGATTCGTCACGTCGGCAACTTCTGTCTTGCGCAGGTTTCTCTTGCGCTTGGTGTTCTTCTTGGTCAGGATGTGCGATTTGTACGCATGGGCGCGGATGGGTTTTCCGTTCTTGGAAAGCTTAAAGCGCTTTTTTGCACCGCTGTGGGTCTTAATTTTAGGCATTTGAATTCCTCCTATTATTACTTTTTGGTTTTCGGCGCCAGAAACATCATCATAGATCTGCCTTCAAGCTTTGCACTTTTTTCAACGACGCAGAACTCCTGACAAGCCTCGGCGAAATTGCTCATGGTCACAAGGCCGTTTTCGGGATGTGCCATTTCACGGCCGCGGAAGCGGATGGAAACCTTGACTTTATTGCCGTCGGTCAAAAAGCGTCTGGCATGATTGACCTTGGTTTCAAAGTCATGCTTGTCGATGTTCAAAGAAAGACGAATCTCTTTGATTTCGATGACATGCTGGTTCTTTCTGGCTTCCTTTTCGCGCTTGGCCTGCTCGAAACGATACTTGCTGTAGTCCATGATCTTACACACGGGCGGCTTCGCCTGCGGAGCGATCTTGACAAGATCGAGGTTCTTTTCTTCTGCGATCTTCAGCGCTTCGGCTGCAGACATGATACCGAGCATCTCACCGTCGCCGGCGATGACGCGCAGCTCACTGTCACGGATAGCCTCATTGATCTGCATTTCTTTGATAGCGATGTTCATACACCTCCAAAATATTGACAAAATCAAAGCGTGAACAGAGTCTATCCGTCCACGCTCAATAAGCCTTTTGAGGTTATTGACCCGCCAAAACGAGATTCGGCAAGGTGAGACGCATAGCTGCTCTTCTTTGTTGTGCAGATATATTATCACGGTTCCGCCCGTTTGTCAAGC
>CACWJV010000298.1 GCA_902761265.1 Oscillospiraceae bacterium
ATTTCGATTTCACCCCGGTGTTCGACATCCTTTCCGACGCCGACTATGAGGGCTGGGTTGTGGTCGAAGCCGAACAGGATCCGGCAGTCGCGAACCCCTTCGAATACGCCGTACTCGCCCGCAACTATATCCGCGAGAAAACGGGACTGTAAGTGCTTGTGCCGCAAGGCACAAGCTGCAATTCGGAATGCGGAATTCGGAATTGCAGTCGCGAGAAACAGACAGGCGGTCTGACGGGTCTTGCCGCGGAATGAACCGTGTTGGCACCCGGAACGTCCGTCAATAAAACAAAAAAACAAGAAGGCTGAAGGATAATTGTTTTTGAACCCGGCATTTGGATTCGGCAGTTGTTCGACGCATCGCGCACAGCGCGGCGTCCCTCTGTTCCGAATTTCGGATTCCGAATTCCAAACGATTTTGCTCCAGCAAAAAGAGAGAGGCGACAAACGTGAAAAACCCGACCTTTTACCAGATCACCGATTTGCATCTGTATGCAGATGAGGCGATCGGTTCCTACGGCAAAGGCTATGACCGCAAGGCGCAGATGGACCAAAAGTGCATGAAGGAATCGTGCGCCATCATCGACGCTGCGTTTGAGGAAATGATTGCCTGAAGGAATCGTGCGCCATCATCGACGCTGCGTTTGAGGAAATGATTGCCGACAAGGAGACCGACGTCATCATCATCTCGGGCGATCTGACCTTTGACGGCGAAAAGGCAAGCCACGATCTGCTTTTGACAAAACTGCAAAAGCTGAAAGACGCCGGCAAACGCGTCTATCTGACCACCGCAACGCACGACTACAACAAAACCGCCTGCGGCTATACCGAGCAGGGCGCGTTCAAGGTGGAGCAGTACTCGCGCGACCAGTTGCGCGAACTCTATGCCGACTACGGCTGGCAGGAGGCGATTGCGGAGCACAAGCCGTCGTTTTCCTATGTGGTGCAGGTCTTTCCGGGCTGGCGCTTTCTGATGCTCAACGACGACGGAGACGGCGAAGCGTTTTGCGGGTTCAACGACGATCAGCTTTCGTGGATCAAAGCGCAGGTACGCGACGCGGACGCGGCGGGCGACAAGGTCATTGCTGTGACGCACCACCCGATGCTGCCGCCCACGAAAATCTACCCGATCTTCTCCCACCGCGATATGCTCGGCGGCTACGAGACCACCGCGCCGATGTTTGCCGACCTCGGCATCAAATACGTCTTTACGGGTCACACGCACATGCAGTCGATCAAACACATCGACACGGTGCGCGGCAACCGGATGTATCATATCAACACTGCCGCCATCACCGGCTACCCGGCGCCGTACCGGCTGGTTACGATCGAAGCCGACGGCCTCGATATCAAAACGAAGAATCTGCAGTCGTTCGACTGGGATCTCGGCGGCAAAACGGTCGATCAGTACATGAAGGACCACTTCCTGTTTATGCTCGAGGATATCTTCGATTCCATGGAAAACGATATCGAGCATTTCAAACAGCTCGCCAAGACCTTTTCGATGGACGAAAAAACCGTCGACCGTCTGCGCCCGCTGCTCAAGATCCTGGGTAAAATGGTCAACGGCGTCACGTTCAAGGGCCTTGCGCGGATGTTCTTTACGGCCAACAAGGTCGACCCGTCCGTGGCGGACAAAAAGGTACGCGACTTTATGCTGGAGCTGATCTCCAACATGTATTCCGGTATCCGGCAGTTCCCGCCCGAATCGAAGGAGTACCGCTCCTTTATGCCGGTCATTCAGCGCATCGGCAAGCTCGTGCGTCTGACAGACTACTACGGCGTCAAGGTGGAGCTCAGCGATCTGTTTGACGATCTGCTGTATAACGTCGGCCCGTTCGACAACAACAACGCGTTTTTACCGTTTTGAACAATCATCTGCAGCCGCCTTTTTGGCGGCTGTTTTGTCAGGAGGATGCTGTATGCTGAAAACCAAAATTCCCAAACGCGCCGTCGCCGCGTGGGCGGCGATTTTGCCGGCGCTGTTCGCCGCGTGCAAAGCGCTTTTTCTATTGCAGGGCAAACGCTTCGTTGCGTTGCTTGTTGCGTTTTTCCAACTGTTCGGCGCCGCGCTGTTTGATTTGCCGGTCAAACCCTATCTTGACGAGATCGACCTTTCCCGGTTCGAACTCACATTCGAGGATAATTTTGACCGCGGCTTTGACGATACCGTTTGGCAAGGACACTATGTCTACGGCGACGACGACACCCAAAAACGCGACACGGCGTATTGGAACCGCGGGCAGGTCAGCTTCACCGACGACGGCTGCCTGTGCATTACTGCGCAGTATCGGGAGGACGGTCCGGCCGGCGCGCAGTATTATTCGGCTCTTTGTCAATAGTTGGGGTAAAGAAATAAAACAGAATCAACAGAGCAAGCAGCTGCAATCAAGCGGCTGCTTGATTTTTATGAAGTTTTTGATG
>CACWJV010000299.1 GCA_902761265.1 Oscillospiraceae bacterium
CCGACCGGCACAGTCGCAGGAGCAGGCGAAGACCGACTATATGGCGGAGTATGCCGCAGCGGGACAGAAGGAACAGATCCATCCGACAGCCGACCATGCAACGGAGCAGACAGAGCAGCTTCATCAGGCTGTCGACCATGCGCCGGAGGCGCCTGCATCGTTGCAGCATGCACAATCGACAAGCGCAAAAAGAAATGTGATGCTTCCTATTGCGGTGGCAGCGATCGTGGTTTGCGCTGCACTGGTGACCATCCTGTTGATGGTGCTTATCCGTAATGCGCAGGAAGAGACGCAAAAACCGGAGCCCGCCGTCACCACGACCGTCGAGCTGCCAAGGCCGACAAAGCACCACGGCAACAATACGCCGGAAAACAGTGAGACCGGCGAAGCCGAAACGTCCGATGAACAGCAGACAGAAAGTGAACAGAGCACAGGAGGCGCACAACCTATGCAAAGTGATGAACCGGACAGACCGAACGAGTCGGTCGTACCGAGTGAAGATGTCAATTCGTCGGAGAATTCGTTTCCGGAGAGTTTTATGGAAGACATACTATCGGGAGCAGAAGGCGCCTATCCCGGTATAGATAGCTTTGATGTCGATTAGGTCAATGGTGCTTACGAACAACAAAACAACGGAAAAATAGAAATGACAAACGCTGTATTTTGCATCTGTGTGCTGATACGGCGTTTTATTTTTCCTAAAAGGCAAAAAGTACGTTGATTTGTTGAATTTGAGGAAAAATACTGCCTTTTCATCAAAAATACAGTGGACTTTGTAACTGAACTATGGCAAAACATACAATGTATATATGCGCGTAAAAGGGTGATTTTGTGAGTAACAGGAAAATGCTCGTTACGTTTTTCCGTCTGAGCGAACAGGAAAGGAAAGAGCACTATCTGGCAAAGAGCACTTCGGATATATTTAAAAGAAAAAAGCTGGCGATCGGTACCGCGCATATGGCGGTGCGCAGGTGATTTTCACACCGTCGGACTGAAAAAGGACGGCACCGTTCTTGCCGCAGGCGACAACACCTACGGGCAGTGCAACGTCGGCGAATGGAGCGGCGTTGCGGAACTGTTTGCCGAAAGGAACCTCACGACCGCCTTTACACAGGACGGCGGCATGCTGGTCGCCGCTGCAAAGCCGGAGGCGGTGCAGGCGGAAAAAGAAAACGAAGAGGCAGCCCGCAAAGAACGGGAGTTTGCCGCCAAAAAGGAGCAGGAAAAGCTGCTTGCCGCCGTCAATGCGCGCACAGCGGCACAGATCTGCGAGCGTATCGAGGCGCTGCTGAAGCAGCAGCAGTCTCTTTCCGAGATCAACACCACCCGACTGGAGCAAATGCTGAAAAGCAGCCTTGAAAAGCTGGTGCGCGAGGTCGCCGCGGCGCCGGTTGCCGCAGCGCCCCAACAGCCGCAGCCATCTTCGCCGCCCGCTCAGCCGAAGCATATGCAGCCGCCGTCAAATTTCGGCTACAAGATCGTCAACGGGCAGGCGTATATTTTGAGCTACACGGGCGACGAACGCGACATGGTGATCCCCGAAACCATCGAGGGCGCGCCGGTCACGATGATAGAAGTGCGCGCGTTTGAAAACGACACCTTTATCGAGCGCGTGGTTTTGCCGCCGAGTCTGCAAATCATCCGCAAATATGCCTTTCGCGGCTGTGAAAATCTGCGGAAGATAGAGATTCCCGGCAACTCCGAGCTCAAGATCATCGGCGAATGCGCGTTTGAAAAATGTGAAAAGCTCGTCGGCACGTCGGACAGCCCGTCCCAAAAGCGGCTGGTGCTGCCAAACGGCATACAAAGCATCGCGCGCTGGGCGTTCGCACAGTGTCAGTCGCTGCATACCGTGGTGGTTCCCGAGTCGATCCAGACCATCGGATTCGGTGCGTTCAGCGAATGTACCTCGCTGGACAAGCTCTGGCTTCCGCAGGGAGCACAGAACCGCCTGGGCAGGCTCGACCTGATCGTAGACCGCCTGAATTGCCTGCAATGGGGCACGCCGGCTGTTTGATATACGGGCGTCCAAAAAGATGCCTGCCTGCAAATATGTTTACTTCTACTACACAGATCCGTCTGTCCGTGCCGTCGGAGAAAGGGTGAGACGAACACTATGTTTGATGCGAACAAAGGATTTTTTTATCTGGTTTTCGCCAACACGGATGATTGTTTCTTTACAGAATCCTACATCAAAATGGATTTTGAATCCACTATCAAAATGTACATGCTCGAAAATGATTTCCGGCATATCTGCCTGTTCGGAAGGGCGCCGCTCTCGTGCGATTACACCTACCGCCTTGATTACCGCGGATCGGCATACATCAATCCGATTTCGTTTATCAAAAAGAAGATGAAGTGGCCGTTCGATGTCAAGCACAAATATATGGCAGACGTCGATGAAAGGAACGAGGAGAACGGCGTCAAGAGGGGGCATGCGGAGTTTAACCTTGCCTTTCTTCCGGAGATTTTGCAATATATGTTTGAGGTCATGGAGAACGAGCGCGACATTGCCGTTGTCTGTCCGCTCAA
>CACWJV010000300.1 GCA_902761265.1 Oscillospiraceae bacterium
ACGATACAAAGAGGGTTACAGATTTTTTGTTCGTTGCCGAGCGGTCTGATGACTGCCTTCGTTGCAGTCATCGGTCTTTTGACGTGCTTCTTTTGGGGCAGTATCTCATACGGGCTGGATCAGCTTTTCAAATCGCATGTGCAAAACGCGGAAAAGCCGCCGCGCCTCGGTTTTTGCGGTACGGTCATGGTCTTGTTTCATGTGGAGATGTATGTGGTCTTAGGATTCAGCACGGCAGACGGTATCACTTCCGCCGATATTGAATCCCCGCTTCTGGTTCTGGTGCTCATTGTGTTTGTTTTCTTCACAGTGTCGCAATTGAAAAAAGTGCGTGTTCTGCTCGGAGCGACGGAAGGGGAATACGGTATCGAGGGAAATACGCCGCGTGCCAAGGCGGTTGTTGCGGTCGCGCTGGCGCTCAGCCTGATTGTGCCGCTTGTCTGTCAGCTTGGGTATGCGTTTCGTTCCGATCTCGCTGATTCGAAGCTTGAAACAATAGCGACGGAAACGCGCGAAAAGCTGGTGTCGGACTTTTCTTTTCCAAAGGAAGTTTTGAACGATTTGCCGGACAGTGAAGTGCTGCAGTACCGGTATGCGGACGATCTGCGGTGGTCAAAAACAGAAAGCGTCGGCACCTACGGCGCGCTGATGCCGATGACCGTCTATCGTTTCTCGCTCAAAAAGAGCTATACCTATGATGAGAAAAGACAACAATGGATGACCGGAAACATGCCGTGCATACGCGATCTTTGCATTGCTGAGCCCGCGTGCCTCGATTCGATTCACTTCCACGGCCGCAATGCATTTCTAGCCTTTTTTGACAATGATGCTTATTATGTGAACGCCATTTCAAGCGGCTTGTTTTGCAGCGCTGTGACAGGCGACGGCGATAGCCGGGAAGTACAAGGTGCAATCGACAAACATGATTTTGATCCGTCAAGACCGGATTATTACGGCTTCAGTATACGGGAAAAAGACGTGCAAAGGCTGTATCTTGCCATGACATACATGAAGAGCGGCGAGGATGATGATGTTGTGCTGCAACTGAAGTATATCAGACAACAGCGGCCGCTTGCGATGCGGTTTCAAGATATTTTCAATTATGAGGATTTGGACGCTTTCGGCTCAGAAGGACCGTATTCTTCTGCCGGGTTTGGTTTTTCCGATGCAGTCATGACCCGCGAGGGCTTTGTAAAACACAGCGGTTTCTAAGAATTCATAAAAAGTTTTTTCTGTCATCATCTTGTTTTCATAAAAATATGTGATAAAATAAAGTGAAATCATTTACGCCAGAAAGGTTGTGATCGAATGAAAAAACGGATGTTTTTCGTTTTCTTCTGTTCGATTCTGTTTTGCCTCTCGCTGACCGTTTTTGCTTCTGACGATGAGCAGCCTGTGTTGAATATCTACTGTCGCGAACAGGGACATGTTGTTGTTGAAACAAAAGGTTATGACGCGACCTGTCTTCAGCCCGGCAAAACGGACGGCAGCTATTGTAAACGCTGCGGTTTGGTGTTGCAGGCGCAGAATCCGATTCCTGCGAAAGGGCATACGCTTGTTGTGGATGAAGCTGTGCCTGTGACGTGTACGTCCGACGGTAAAACCGAGGGCAGCCATTGCAGCGTTTGCGGACAGGTGATTGAACGGCAGCGCACAATCACCTCCACCGGTCACCACACGGTAATCGACAAAGGCTATCCGTCCACCTGTGCGGAACGCGGCCGTACTGACGGCAGCCACTGCGATATCTGCGGCGAAGTGTTCTATGAACCGGTAGTGCTTCCGCTGGTCGATCATGAATTCAAGGAATCCAAGGTCGGCCGCGACTGTACGAATGACGGCTACACCCTGCATACCTGCGTCAATTGCGGTTTCAGCTATATGAGTGATTTTGATTACGCTATTGGGCACCAGCTTGACGTCGTACCCGGTTTTGCGCAGACCTGCACCAAACCCGGCCGAACACCGCAGGCGACTTGCACGGTTTGCAAAAAAGTGATTGAAAAGGCAGAAACCATCCCGCCATTTGGCCATCAATGGACAACGACGACCACAAGCGCCACGCGCAAGAAAGACGGCAAACGCGTGACCGTAT
>CACWJV010000301.1 GCA_902761265.1 Oscillospiraceae bacterium
CGAACAGGCACACGCAATGTTGGAAACGATGGTCAAGCAGATGGCGAAAGCCGAAGGTGTGACGGAATCGCTGAAATCAACCGACCCGCTGCACTGGGTGGGATTGATGAACAACTTCAAAAGCGCCGCGGAGGAGATCATTCTGCGGGAGTTGGTGTATGCGTAAGATTATAAACGCCTCCTATGTTCTACTTGATGATTCCATAATAATACTCTGCCAATGGAATTTCAAGCAACCCGCAAGCGCGTTGCGCTCCTTTGCGTTGCACTGCCATAACCTCGCCGGGTGTTTCGCACAGAATTCAATTTGCCGGGGCGTTTTACTTCAGCTTTGCCGCCTGCTGCAGCGCTTGGCACGCCCTTGCCTGCGGATGCTTCGGATCGGTGATGCCGTCCTGCGCCAGCTTGCGTCTGGCGTCCACGGCCATATCGCAAAGCAGACTCTGATAGAGTTCTTTTGAATTGCCGCCGGGTTCCAGACCCATTTCAATGATTTCTGTTGCAAAGCCGAGCGTTGCTGTTGTGTAAAGATTGCCGCTGTATTGATTGAGCGTCTGATCGCCGGGGACGAGCTTGCTGTGAATCTTGTTGGTCAAAAGCACGATCACGAGGTTTTCTTCCGGATCAATCACGGTCAGGGTTCCTGTGAAACCCTGATGACCGAAGAGGTTCGTGCGCGAGGCAGAGCCGAAGTAGCGGTCTCTGCCGTGGTCGCCCTCTCGCCACCAGCCGAGTCCGTAATAGGTGTAATCTTCATGCTTCGGTGCAGTAAACATGTCAATCACGTCGCGGGTGAAAAACCGGTATTTGCCGTAGCCGCCGGTCAGCATGACGGACGCGAGCTTTGCAAGATCCGAAGCGTTGGAAAAGAGTCCCGCGTGACCGGAGACGCCGTTCATACAAAAATAGGCGTTCGGGTCGTGAACTTCGCCCTGCAGCGTTTTCGTGCGGACGTTCTTATAATGCAAATTGCCGTCGCGGCTGTTGCCCATCAGCTCGGTCGCGGCGCAGTCGGCTTTTGAAAATCCGTTGCGCAGGGGGTTGAAGGTGATGTGCTTGAGCCCCATGGGCTTCCAGAACGTCTTTGCAAGGAATGCGCTTAGCGACATTCCGGTGATTGCCTCTACACAGAAGCAAAGCACCATGTAATCCACGTCGCTATAGACGGTTTGTGTGCCGGGTTCATACATCAGCGGCGTGCGAAAAATCTGCTTCAGTGTTTTCTTTCTGGTTGCTGTGTCGGCGCCTGTTCCGGCATAAAGCACATTGCCCTTGTCAGAATCGAAATACTGCGACGCGCAGTCATAGCGGTCGTTGAAGTATTGCGGCCCCGCCGGAAAACCGCCCTGGTGTTTCAGCAGGTCACGGATGGTGAGCTTCGCTTTCCAGCTCTTGTTGGTCTTGAGCGAAACAGGATCATAGCCGTCATATTTGATGTCGATCGTTTTTTCAGAAAACGCCTTGCCGAGGATATCCACAATTTTGGTGTCCAGGTTGACCTTGCCCCGGCTCAAAAGATACTGGATGACATAGTTCACACTGTACATCTTTGTATTCGACGCAAGGTCATAGAGCGTTTCGGTCGTGACGGGTTCTGCTTTGACCGGACGCCCTTTTTTGTCATAAGTCCGGACGTTGCCCCAGGCATTTTCAAAGACAAGACGTCCGTCTTTCACAACGGCAAGCTGAGCGCAAGCTGAGCGCTCGAAAAGCCGTTTTTGATGTCGGCGGTGATGATCCGGTCAATGGTCTGCAGTGCATATTTCGACAGCCCGACGTCTTTCAGTTTTCCTTTCATCACCGTTGGATAAGGAACGCAGACACGGACCGTTCCTTTTTTGATATTGCTGACCTGCAGCGTGTTCAGTCCGTTCACCGTGAGTGCGGAAATGTTCAGCTTATAGGAGGTTCCGGGTACGGTGTTTTTCGTGGAAACGCGCGTTCCGTTGACATAAAGTGAGAATGCGCCGCAGTTCTTATCCGGTTGAAGATACAGCACGCCCTGTCCGGCATAGCAATAGAAGCCGATCCGGTTGTTGACGGCAAACGACGTGTTGATGCTGCCCTTCCAGTCGGGAAAAGTTACATCAAGCTGCCACTGCCAGGACGGAATCTTTGACGGAACAAGCGCGGCTGTATCGGTCGCAGCGCTTGTTGCAGTTGCTGTGACGCAGCATGACAGCAGGAGCAGCACCGCTGCGAGCATCAGGGAAACGATTTTTCGGGTCATTGGGAAACCTCCTTTAATCAAGGTATAAGGAAAAGCAGAAAGCTCGCGCCTTTCTTTCATTACGTATATGTGGAGTATCCCCTGTTCTCTGAACACATGATATGCCGTGCGGATTCTATCATCCACGGTCGCCATGACGGGGTTTCGCGTTTTCTCTTTCTTGTTTCCAAGGCCGAGATATACATACCTGCTTCCAATGCCGCCCCGGTCGGTGAATGGCGGCGCCTACAGTATTTGGCGTTTTGGGCGTCAGCTTTTTATCTTCTCGATCGAGGTCTTGAATGACATCTTGATCTTATAGAAAAAATCGCGAAAAAGCCAGATGATCTTCTGGAAAATATTTCCGTCCGGCTTTTCCTGCGTGAGCGAATTCGTTGTGATGGCGTTGACACCAAGATTATAGAGCCGTTCGGCATTGTCAAGATCATCGATCGTCCAGACAAAGACGTCAAGCCCCGAGTTTACAACGTCTTTCACATAGTCTTCGGGATGGAAGACGTGAATATCCATTC
>CACWJV010000302.1 GCA_902761265.1 Oscillospiraceae bacterium
CGAGTGTTCCACAGACGGAACCCGGTGGAAGCAGATGCGAATCTGCCACATGGCAAAGGGCGGCGGCACGATTCGATTTGGAATTTATGCCTGCTCGCCGGAGGCTTCTTCTTTCACTGCTGTTTTCAGCGATATGCAACTGACAGACTGTGCATGGAAAGCGCACGACGGACAGCAACCGGATGAAACATAACTTATGATCGCGTCGCTACGGCGGCGCTTTTTCTTTTTGGTGTCTGAGATTGCCGGCGTGCTGCTTGCCGGCGGCGGACTGTGCCGCACGGCTTTTTTCAGTTGGTGAACGCACCGTGCGGAAGGTCAGGTGTCCAACCTTGACGGCGGCCTGCAAATAGCCGGGTTCGTCGCTTTCGTCGATCCAGACGCTCTGCGGCTCGTCCTGCTGCAGCTTGCGGATCGCGTTGAATCTTCGTTTTCAGCCGGCGGATGGCCGCCGGACTCGGACCGCATCATCTTTTTCGGGCTTTTCCAGGCAAGTTTTTGTTTACAAAACGCTTAAAATATGATAGAATATTCGGGTAAACCTGCAAGCACGGCTTGGCAAAAAAACAAAGGAGTCTACGATGAAACCGTTATTGAAAAAATTGTTTTCCGCGGGATGGATCACCCTGTTGCTGCTGCTCATGCTTTCTTTCGGCTGTGTGTTTGCGGCCGGCGATGCCGCCGGCACCGGCAGCGCAGACCGACTGAACGGCCAAAACTGGATGGCAGGCATCCCGGACAGCCGGTATATTTATGAGATCAACCTCCCCGGTACACACGACAGCGCAACGGTGTATTGCAAAAATGCAACGGACAATACGGTAAAGCTCTTCGGCCTTCCGCCGTTCCACGTGGAAAAATTTGCAAAAACGCAGTCGCTCACACTGTCCGAACAACTCCATGCGGGCGTTCGCTATCTGGATTTGCGCTTTTCGCCGAAGCAGGGAGAACTGCTCCTTTGCCACGGCAACAACGACAAAATTGCAGCGGTGAACACGGTTGTTCGGTTTTTGCGCCGTTTCAATCCGGTGCTGCTTCTGGCACAGCGCTGCAACCGCTCTCTGCCGCCGCTGGACACGGAGTTTTATGCATATGAAGACGAAGCGTGTACCGTTCCGCTCACATGTGCGGGTGCTTTTGCACAGATCAAGGACTTTTTAAAAGACCATCCGAGCGAAACGGTGATTGTTACCGCGAAAAAAGAAAACGGCGACACGGAAGCGTTTTTAAAACTTTTCGATTCCCAGATCCAAAACCTGAAATCAGAGATCAATCCCGCAACGCAGCAGGCATATCTCTATACCGAAAACGGAAACGGCGTCTACACAAAAATGCCTGCGCTCTCGCAGGTGCGCGGAAAGATCGTTCTCATGACGCCGTTTTACGAAGAACTGCAGACGGGAGATATGCTGGACGCCAAAAACAAAGCCGGAACCACCGATTATATGGGCATGACCTTCCGTTATGAAAACCACTGGAGCGTGCCGTCGCATCTCGCCCGGCATCTGTCTTGCGCCAATGTGCTGAAAACCAACGCAAGCTTTGTTCCCCTGCAAAGTCCGTATGATATTGCAAGGCAGGTAAACGGTTGCCTTTACGCGCAGAACCGATTGCAAAAGGGCCGCTATTACGGCTGGATCATGGGAGACTTCATGACCGAAGAAGCCTGCCGTGCCATCTGGCAGACAAATTATTTTACGTTTGACCAATAACCCCCCGGACAGAAAGGAAGATCATCGATGGAAAAAACAGCAGCCTTGATTCGACGCAGCCTGACCCTTTTGTTTGCGCTGCTTGCCTGGATCGGCGGGCTCCTTTCGGGAGAAGCGTCTGTCAGCGCGGGAAATATGGAGATCGCCCGCACGCTGGAATTCAGCTATGGCGACGGCGTGAGCTTTTGCCAAGGACTTGCGACGGACGGCAAGACCTTTTACGGTATCGGCGCGGTCAAATTTTTGAATTACAACGCGATCACAAAAATCGATATCCAATCCGGCGAAATCGTCGAGCGGCGCGAAATGTGTCTGCCGAAAGATCTGATGCGAAAGGGCTATTCGCATCTCGGCGACGGCTGCCTGTATGAGGGCCGGCTCTATCTTGCGCTCGAGGACTTCGGCTTCCGCCACCCGGGCGTGATCGTGTACGATCCCGATACATTGGAGGCGGTGGATTTCCATACGCTGCCCGACGAGGGGCGGGGAAACGGACGCATCCCGTGGTGTGTGATCAAGGACGACGTGCTGTATTATTCGCAGTCAAACGACGTGGATGAAATCCGTATGCTGGATCTGCGGGACTACTCCTATCTCGGCGCGCTGAAAATCGACAAAACGCTTTTCAAAGTGCAGGGCGGAGAGATCTATAACGATACGCTGTATATTGTGACCAATTCCGGGTTCCGGGAAAAAACGATGCATGCCGTCGATTTGCAGACCGGGCACGTAGAGACGGTCTTTGTCCGCTGCACCGGCAGGCTCGACGCCGAGGGAGAAGGGATTGCAATCTGTCCGCTGGCAGACGGCTCTTTGTTCCACATCATCGACGTCGGCGCCCGCGTGCGCATCACCAGCTATCGCCCCACAGACTGATGCGCAGCAATCACACATAGTTGCGGCAGACGACGCCCCAAACGGAGACAGCGATTGCGCCGGGCGGTGGCCGGATAATAATATGCAAAAAAGGATACCCTGTCGCTCCGGCCGGTGCTGCAGGGTATCTTTACTGTATGCGGTTTTGCGGTCATTCGATAACGCTGTAGTGATAGACCTGCGCGGCGTTGCGGTCGGCGCACAGTGTCAGCGACGGCGCGGACAGGTTGTAGATCGACGACCACTGTGTGCTGTAGGATCGGCCCTTTTCGTCCGGCGCGGTGCCGGTCAGCGCAACCTTCATCAGAAGCTGCATCCCTTCGTCCGCCGTCAGCGTGCAGTCTTTTTCGCGCAGCGTTTCT
>CACWJV010000303.1:0-890 GCA_902761265.1 Oscillospiraceae bacterium
GCGCGCAAGGCGTTCATTGACAGCAATCCGCAGGCGGTGCTGGCCTTCCTTGCCGACGCACGCGCCTCGGTGGAGTATGTCAACACCAATCCGCTTGCCGCAAGCAAGCTGATGGTTTCGCATGAGATCGTTGCCGACACGCTCTTTGCCGTTGCGGCAGACACCAACGAAAAGAAACAGGCCGCCGCCGAATCGCAAAAGGCGAACGACGTGATCGGCCGGTGCAACATCGTGCTGATCGAAGGTACTGCGATGCAAAAGATCGCGGACGAAAACTTTGCCGTGCTCTACGCTGCCGATCCCGCGTCGGTGGGCGGCGCGCTGCCCGAAGCGGCACTGTACTATGGCGTATAACGAACGACTGAAATCTTTGCTGAAAACCCTTGCCGCTGCCGCGTTTTGGCTCCTTTGCTGGCAGGGGCTTTCGCTTTTGGTCAAAAAACCGCTGCTGCTGCCGTCGCCGGTGGAAACCGTGCAGCGGCTGTTGACGCTTGTCGGCCGTGCGGACTTTTGGCAAAGCATCGGCATGACGCTGCTGCGCGTGACCGGCGGCTTTTTGTGCGGCGCGGTGTGCGGCGTTTTGTTTGGCGCCCTCAGCGCAAAGTCGAAGCTGATCGAACGGCTCAGCGCGCCGCTTTTGGCGGTGGTCAAGGCGACGCCGGTCGCGTCGTTTATCATCCTTGCGCTCGTGTGGATTCAAAAAGACGGCGTGCCGGTGTTTATTACATTTCTCATCGTGCTGCCCGTGATCTGGAACAATGTGCTGACCGGCATCCGGCAGACCGACCGCGGCCTTTTGGAGATGGCGCAGGTCTTTCGTCTGCCGCACCGCACGGTGCTGCGGCGAATCTACACGCCGTCCGTGCTGCCCTATTTTACGGCGGGCGCCG
>CACWJV010000303.1:910-2328 GCA_902761265.1 Oscillospiraceae bacterium
TGCATGGAAAGCCGGCGTGGCGGCGGAGGTGATCGCCATGTCGAATCTGTCGATCGGCTATCATCTGTACCGCGCCAAGATCACGCTCGAAACGCCCGATCTGTTCGCTTGGACGGCGATGGTTGTGCTGTTGTCCGTGGTGCTCGAACGGCTGCTGCGGCTGGTGCTGCAGCGCGGGGAAGGGAGGAAACGCGATGCTGACAATCACTGATCTGTCTTTTTCCTATCTGCCGGAGCGTCCGATCCTCGACAGCTTTTCGCTGGCGGCGGCGCGGGGTGAACGCATCTGCATCCGCGGCGCGTCGGGCAAGGGCAAAACGACACTTTTGCGCCTTGTTGCCGGATTGGAAACACCGACGAGCGGCGAGATCGCAATCGCACCCGGCTGCAAAACGGCGATGGTCTTTCAGGAGGATCGTCTGTTGCCGTGGCTGACGGCGAAGGGCAACGTATCGCTGGTTTCCGACGATGCAGCGGCCGTACAGCTTTTGAGCGCACTCGGCCTTTCCGATGTGATTGACGCAAAACCGGAGACTCTTTCCGGCGGCATGTGCCGGCGTGTGGCGCTCGCGCGTGCGCTGGCGGTGCAGCCCGATCTGGAAGCGTTCAAGGGTGTTGACCCACCGCGCAAAGCGGAGATTTTCCATCTGCTGCAAACGCAGTTCGCCGACGCCTGCATCCTGTTTACCACCCACGACGACGCGGAGACGGATGCTTTTGCAACACGGGTGGTCACATTATAAAACGAACATCCCGCCGATCGTTTCGGCGGGGTGCTTTTTCTATGATATTATCTGCTTACTTGCAAGCCCGGTAGATCGCGTCAAACGCGTCGCCCTCCATTTGCACCATATACCGGCTGTCATTGAGTGACACATGCCCGTCGGCATACAGCCGCAGGTACACGGTCAGACTGTCGGACAGCGTGAAGGTCAGATGCTTTTGTCCGCTGCTTTTAGAAAGATCCGGATTGGTTTTATGCGTGTCTTC
Source organism: Oscillospiraceae bacterium (assembly GCA_902761265.1). GTDB lineage: Bacteria > Bacillota > Clostridia > Oscillospirales > Acutalibacteraceae > UBA6857. The sequence continues at coordinate 1,901 of CACWJV010000303.1, forward strand.
AAACAGCGCATTGTCCAGTGCGTTGAAAAACGCATCCCACTGTTCCGGCGTCACAGTGTCCACCGGATAAAAGGTCTGTATGCCGTTGCCCCAGTCGTCGTGGCTTTGCGACACAGCGGACACCATCCGCTCCCGCAGATGCAGCCGTCTGCTGAAAAGATCAAAGCCGCTTTGCAGGGTGATGCCGTTGAGCTTGTCGAGGATATACACGGCCTTGCCGGAGACTTTCTCGTGATTCTCGCCGGTATATTCCGTATAGCTTTGGACAACGGCCAGCCGGAACGACGGGTCGTAGCCGTTGACGGTATAGATCTCGCAGCCGGAGCCGATATTGGACGCGCCCTCCTGTTCGTAGGCTTCGGGGTGTTCCATCCAGTAATGCACATCGTCCGAACCGATCGTTGTGCCGATTTTTTCGCCGAGCAGAT
>CACWJV010000304.1:0-518 GCA_902761265.1 Oscillospiraceae bacterium
CCGCTTCCTCCGTCCAGGAAAATGGTTTCATCGCCGGCCCGAACCATATAGCAGGAGGTCTGTCCGCCGAAGATCATGCTATCCGCACGACCAACAGGAATCGATCCCGCAACCCGATGAAATGGTTGCCAAAAGGTTCATAATGCAAATAGAACGTATCCAAAACCGCAAAGGTCTTTCCGTCGCAGAGCAAACATTTCCCACTGGTATTTGACAGCAGAATATACTTTTTATCTGTTGTCCAGACGGCATTGCTCATATTGGACAGATGCTCGGAAACGGCAATCTGCGTAAAGTCCCCTTGCCTTGTTCGCGCCAGCAAAACGGCACGGCCGCTGCGAATGGCCATGAATGTCGTTTCATCATATCGCCGGATACTGAACCAGGTATTCTTAGCAATCTGTTTCATCATACAGACTCCTTTCCCGCGCTCGCCGCGCCCCGGCTTCTCATTGCGCCGTGAAGGATTTCACCGTCACCGACAGGTCGTTCGCCACGACCACGACCGCCACATAGGT
>CACWJV010000304.1:583-2003 GCA_902761265.1 Oscillospiraceae bacterium
AATACTGGGTACCGCCCTGTCCCGCCATGGCAACGCCATGTTCCTCCGTTTTCGGGGACGTGTAGAATTCTTTTTCCAAAACGACACTGCTGCCGTCGGTCTTCTGCGCCCAACTGAAGCCGGTGGTCGCGTTGGCGTCAAACGAAAACTGCACGCCGCGCTCCACAATCGCATAGCCGTCGTTGCCGATGGTCACTTCGGGCTTCGCCTGCTTCGGCGACAGACCGAAAAACGCGAGAATGGCGAGGAAAAATGCTGTGATACGGGAGAAGATTGCTTTCATGTTTTTTCATCCTTTCCATTGGTTTTGGTTTCATTATCCAAAGTTGTACGCGCGAGCGTAAAGCCCTTGCCGTGTACTTCCTTGATTTTCGTAATTGTGATAAACGCCTGCGGATCCTGTGCCTGAATGCAGCTTGTCACCGCGTAGAGCTGCCGTGGATGGACCACGCACAGCACGCCCTTTTGCGGCTTTTCCAACAGCCCGGTCTCAATCACCGACATCGTAACGCCGAGCCCCAGCTCATGCAGCAGCCGTTCGCGGATCGTTTCGTAGTTATCGGACACCACAAAGATCTGCAGTTGCGAACGGCCCAGCAGCATCACCTGATCGAGCACAATCGCCTCGAGCATCAGCACCAGAATGCCGAGCAGGGTGCTTTCGGGTTTTGCAAAGATTGCCTGCCCGCCGATCACCACCAGATCCGACGAGCGCGATGCCCATCAGTCCGCCGGTGAAGATCGCCGCCAAAAGATGGTTGTCCGTCATGGCGTCGATCCCCGGGATCCGCTGAAACAGCGCCAGAAACGCCGGATAGAGTACCGAGCTTGCCGCCGTGGAAACAAAAAACGTCTTGCCCAAAACAAACAGTCCGAAAATCAGCAGCCCGACGTTGAGCAGCAGCACAAACAGCGCCGTGTCCTGTCCGGTCACTTTGGACAGCACAATGCCGATCCCGGTGGTGCCGCCCATGATAATGTCATGCGGCAGCACAAACGCCGCCACCAAAAACGCCAAAAGCGCGTTGCCGAGCAAAACGGACGCGCACAGTTCCAGCCATTTCCAACCCGATTTTTTCCCTGACACAAGTCAACACTCCTTCTATTCCATAGTAGTATACCACATGATTCTCAAATACGTTTCAAGAAATTGAAAACGATATGTGAACCATTCTTTTCAAAACAAAAAACGCCCGCGGCGCATTGCCACAGGCGTTTTGATTCGGTTACGGCGTATAGCTTGCTGCGTCGCAGCGGAAAATCTCATACGGAGCTTCCACGCCTTCCAGATACCGGCTGACGTCCGTACCCTGCGGATTATAGACGCCGCCGTCCGGCGTGAGCACCAGCTCCATCCACCCGGCATAGACAAAGACGAGCGCTTCGCCCTTGTGCGCTTTTAAAAAGGCGTTGTAATCGC